>NZ_JBNPEC010000106.1:0-22120 GCF_051117345.1 Alcanivorax sp. | reverse complement strand
TCCAGCTTGCTGCTGGTCTGCAGGGCGTCCCCTTCACGAATCAGAATGCCGTGCCAGGCGGCCTTGCCGACGCCGACCATTACTGACATGGGCGTGGCCAGGCCCAGTGCGCAAGGGCAGGCGATGATCAGTACCGTGGTGGCGCTGATCAGCATGTGGGTAATGCGCGGCTCCGGCCCCAGGTTGAACCAGGCCAGGGCGGCGACCACGGCGATCAGCATGATGGTGGGAACGAAGACAGCGGAGACGTCGTCGGCCAGGCGGCCGATAGGTGGCTTGCTGCCCTGGGCCTTTTTCACCAGCGCCACGATGCGTGACAGGGCGGTGTCCTTGCCCACGGCGGTGGCCCGGTAAAGTAGGGTGCCCCCTTCGTTGAGAGTGCCAGCACTGACCGTGTCGCCGGTCGCCTTGCTTACCGACATGGGTTCGCCGGTGAGCATGGATTCATCCAGGCGGCTTTCGCCTTCTTCGACGATGCCGTCCACGGCAATTTTTTCCCCGGGGCGTACGCGCAGGAGGTCATCGGTCTGCACCTGCTCCACGGGAATATCCTGTTCCCTACCATCGCGGATCACCCGGGCGGTTTTGGCGCCCAGGTCCAGCAGCCGTTTTACCGCTTCGCTGGTTTTGCCGCGAGCGCGCACTTCCAGCGCCTGGCCCAGGTTGATCAGGCCGATGATCATGGCACTGGCTTCGAAGTACACATGGCGGGCGGCTTCCGGCAGAGCGGCGGGGATCAGCACCACGGCCATGGAGTAGAGCCAGGCGGCACCGGTGCCCAGGGCGATCAGGGTGTCCATGTTGGCGTTGTGATTGCCAAACGCCTTCCAGGCACCGACAAAGAAATGGCGCCCGGCAGTCGCCAGTACCGCCAGGGTCAGCACGCCGATACCCAGCCAGATCCACTGGCTGGCTTCGCCGGGGTGCACCATCATGTCACCGCCGAGCAGACCCCAGGCCATTAACGGGACCCCCAGCCCCAGACCCAGCCACATATGACGCAGCAGCCTGCGATAGTGCTGCTGCTCTTGCTCCTCACGAGCGTCACCGTCATCGCTGTCGTCCAGGGGGCTGGCGCCATAACCTGCCTGTTCCACTGCATTGATCAGGGCGGCAGTATCCGCCGAGCCACTGACTCTTGCAGTGCGGTCGGCGAAATTCATTTGTGCCTGGCTGACGCCGGGCGTGTTGCGCAGGGCGTTTTCGATGGTGCGTACACAGGCGGCGCAAGTGGCGCCGGTGATGGCGAGTTGCTGCTCCCGGTTGGTGCTGGCGGGTGATGCGGGGGCCGTTGGTGGTCTGTCTTCAGCGGCATAACCGGCTTTGGCCAGGGCGGCCTGTACGTCGGACCTGCTGGCGGTCCCGGAGACAGTCACCTGCTGGGCGTCCAGATCCACCTGCACATCGTCGACACCGGTGATGGGATCAAGCGCCGCGCGAATCTTGCGGACGCAGCCCTGACAGCTGGCGCCCTGAATATCGAATTTCTGTGTCTGCATCTGGATCTCCATAGGCCGGTGAGGGCGGAACCATGCGTGTTGTCACAGATTGTCAAACTTCAGGGTAACCCCAAGGTCAACCCTGTGCTATAAACTGCCGCCGGCATTGAAAATTTTTATAAAACTGTCAAAAAGACGGAACTGCTCGTGCGCCAGCGACTCCATATCACCACTAGAGTACGAGCACATTGATGCCGTTTATCAATATTGAGAGGACCTTTTCTATGTTTAAGAAGACTTTGCTTGTGTCAGGGATCGCCCTGGCTGTTGCTGCACCGGCCATGGCGGAGCAGCGGACTTCCATGGTCCGTGATAACGGTTTTTCCTACACCTACGGCCAGCTTGCCTATGATCGCTGGGATCTGGATAACGATGTGGATCTTGATGCTCTGACGGCGGAAGGCAGCTTCGCGCTGGACGAGCATATTTTCCTGCGCGGCAGCCTGGGCTTCTATGATGGTGATGCAGGTCGTGCAGATGTGGATGGGCACCGACTATCCGGTGGTGTGGGTTTCCATACCCCGCTGCAGCGCGGTCTGGATTTCGTGACGTCCGCCGACATTATTTACGACGAGATTGAAGTGGGTCGTGGTGATGATGACGAGATCGGCTTTGAAGTGCGAGGTGGTGTGCGTCACGCCACTACCGAACAGCTGGAACTGTCCGGCGGCCTGACCTACATGGATCTGTACGACGATGACCTGGGTGTTTATGGCCAGGGTCTGTTCAAGCTGACCCCCGTGGTGGACCTGGGCGCCCGCGTTATTGTCGGTGGCGACCGTGATACCTACGGTGTGTTTGGCCGCTACAACTTCTAAGTCGCGTTCAGCACAAAAAAGCCCGCCGGGTGAAAATCCGGCGGGCTTTTTTTGTGCTGGTGGTTTTGTCCCAGCGTGCAGCCCTGTGTTGATTGCCTTCGTAGGAGCGCCGCTTCTACAAAGGCTTTACTTGCTCAGTGTTGATCAAGCCAGGTTGCCAGAGCCTCGCTGCCGGCTTTCTTCGATGCGGTTATGGCTTCCTCAATGCCCGGTGCTTTTTCTGCCCAGGTTTCCAGAGTGGTCTGATCCATATTGCGCACGCCCTTCAACAGCCGTTCTGTATTCACCTCGCGCACGGTTGCCGGGATAAACAGGCCTTCCGCTTCCAGATCGCTGCTGTCTTTGCGGGCGTCGCGAGCCAGCGTTTGTTCCAGCCCGCATTTCAGGGACTGTGAATCCAGGGGCGCCTCCACGGAGAGCAGTTTGGCATCGGTCTGCAGCTGCTCGGCGGCGAGCTGAAGATACTGTCGCCGACGCAGGGCGATCTCGTCATCGCCGGCCAGCATGGGCAGAGCCTTGGGGGTTTCTTCGGTACCATTTAGCGCCACGAACAGAGCCGCAAAGCCCAGGCTGGCTTCGCTGGCATCGGTGGCGCCGTGCTGGGTGCGCAGGGACTTGCGCGTCATTTCCAGATAGGGATCACTGATCAAACCGGATTCCGGCCATTGCGGCAGGGCATCCAGATAGCCGGGATAGAGCGGCCAGCTGTCCATGCGGTTGAGCAATTCCTGTTGCTCGAGCTGGCAGGCGCGGCTGGCCGCGAGCAGATAGTGATCCACAAAGGCGGCATACCAGCTTTCCATATGCTCGCGCAGCGCGTCCAGTTGCGCCTGCTCTCGGTGCTGATCGAAATCGTTCAGGGCCTGTTGCCACGCGGCGGCACCCTCCTGAAAGGCCTTATCCGCGTTTTGCTGCCAGTCGGTAGCGGGGATATCTGCCACCGTCGCCGACATATCGGTGTCTTCGCTTGGCGCCGGTTCAGGTGTGTTGTTGTCGCAGCCGCTTAACATCATTGCCAGCAGCGCGGCCAAAAAATAACGCATGGTTCCCCTTCCCCTTTTTTATGAGTCTCAGCGCAGGCTGATGACCGGCCAGCCTTGTTCCCGTGCTTCCCGGTCCAGGGTGGCATCCGGATCCACCGCCACCGGGTTGTCCACTTTTCTGAGTAACGGCAGATCATTGTGGGAGTCGCTGTAGAACCAGCTGCCTGCGAGGCTTTCATTGTTGGCCCGCAGCCATTCTGCCAGCCGTTCCACCTTGCCGTCCCGGTAGCTGGGTGTGCCGGCCACGTTACCGGTATAGCGCTCGCGCTTGCACTCGGCCACGGTGGCGATCAGATGATCGACACCCAGGCGGTCCGCCAGCGGTGCGGTGACGAAATCGTTGGTGGCGGTGATGATCATCAGCGTATGGCCCTGGTCACGGTGCTTCTGCAGCAGGGCTTCTGCCTTGGGCAGCCAAATGGTATCCAGCTTTTCCGCCAGAAACTGCTCACGCCAGAAATGCAGCTGTGCCATGTCATGATCGGCCAGCACTTTCAGGGAAAAACGCAGGTAAGCCATGATATCCAGACGGCCATTCTGGTAATCCACGTAGAACTGGTCGTTGGTATCCTTGTAATGCTGCTGGTCGACAATGCCTTTTTCTACCAGCCAGTCCCCCCACAAGTGGTCGGAATCGCCGGCGATCAGGGTGTTGTCCAGGTCGAAAATTGCGAGCGTCATGGCCTCTCCTTACGTGAACGGCACATTTTATGCGAAGCGAATGACAAGTTATAGGGAGTGGCTGTGCGGTGCATACAGCGTTTCTGGACCAGATGTTGCACGGTTGTGCATTGATTGCGGGTTGCCCGGCAAGGTTTAATGGGCCAACAAGGAGCCAGAGTCGGCAATGGTGTGCCGGCTCGTAGAGACACCATGACAGGCATTATTGATGACAAGGGATTCCGGCTGAACGTCGGGATCATCATTGCCGGCGAGGATGGCCGGGTATTCTGGGGTCGACGGGTAGGTAACCGTGATGCCTGGCAATTTCCCCAGGGGGGCATGATGCCCGGCGAAACCCCGGAGGAGACCCTTTTTCGCGAGCTGGAAGAAGAGGTGGGTTTACGCCGTGAACACGTGGAGATTGTTGCCAGCACCGAGGGGTGGCTGACCTATCGTCTGCCGCGCCGCTTTCTGCGTCGGCCTCGCAATCGTCCCCACTGCATCGGTCAGCGGCAGAAGTGGTTTTTGCTGCGGCTGACGGCGGAGGAGGCTGCCATTGACCTGTTTGCCAGCGACAGCCCTGAATTCAAGGCCTGGCGCTGGGTCAATTACTGGTACCCGATTCGCAAGGTAGTGCATTTCAAACGCGGCGTTTATGCCCGCGCCCTGCGCGAACTGGCCCCGGCCCTGAAAGGGGAACGGGAAGAGCAGGAAAAGAACCGGATCTCACCGGGAGACAACCCCAATGCTTGATACCCTGCGACGCATTGTCCAGGAAGTGAACAACGCGGCGGATATTCCCTCCGCACTGAATCTCATGGCCAAGCGGGTCCGTGATGCCATGGGCACCGAGGTGTGCTCCATTTATCTGCGTAACGAAGCAGAGCAGCGTTATGTGCTGATGGCGTCTGAAGGCCTCAAGC
Source organism: Alcanivorax sp. (assembly GCF_051117345.1). GTDB lineage: Bacteria > Pseudomonadota > Gammaproteobacteria > Pseudomonadales > Alcanivoracaceae > Alcanivorax. The sequence goes on along the minus strand of NZ_JBNPEC010000106.1, from coordinate 17,174 downwards.
AGGAAGCGGTGGGGCATGTCAGCCTGGGATTGTCGGAAGGCCTGGTGGGCCAGGTAGGTCTGCGCGAAGAGCCGGTGAACCTGGAAGATGCCTTCAGCCATCCGAAATTCCATTACCTGGCGGAAACCGGCGAAGATCCCTTTCACGCCTTTCTCGGCGTGCCGGTGATGCACCATGGCAAGGTGCTCGGGGTGATGGTGGTGCAGCAGCGTGATGTGCGCCGTTTCGATCAGAGTGAAGAAGCGTTTCTGGTGACCATCTCCGCCCAATTGTCGGCAGTGATTGCGCATGCGCATGCTTCCGGGGTGTTGTTCGATCAGCTGGATGCGGGAGGGGCGGACCTGCCCAGCTTTTATGATGGCCTGCCCGGCTGTGCTGGTGCGGCCATCGGCTTCGGTGTGCTGCTGTTCCCGGCGGCGGATCTGTCTGCCGTGCCGGATCGTCTGGTGGAGGATGTCAGCGCGGAAATCGCTCGCCTGGATGATGCGCTGGTGCGCGTGCGCCAGGAAGTGCGTGATCTTGCCGAGCGGGCGTCCAAGAGTCTCGGCGCTGAGGAACAGGCGCTGTTTGATGTGTACCTGCGCATGCTGGATCGGCATGCATTGCCCGCCGAAGTGATCGTTCATATCCGCGAGGGGCAGTGGGCCCAGGGGGCGCTGCGCACCGTGGTGGATGCCCATGTGCGCAACTTTGAAATGATGGATGATCCCTATCTGCGCGAACGGGCGGCGGATGTGCGCGACCTGGGCCGGCGGGTACTGGCGCAACTGCAGAGCCAGAACCGCCGGCATATCGTGTTCCCGGATGAATGCATCCTGCTGGGCGAAGACATTTCTGCGCCCATGCTGATGGAGGTCCCTCGCGAGCGGATTCGCGGCATCGTGACGACCCGTGGCTCACGCAACTCACACATGGCCATCGTCGCCCGCGCCATGGGCATCCCCACCGTGGTGGGAGCCCAGAACCTGCCGCTTAAACAAATGGACGACAAGGAAATCATCGTCGATGGTTTCCGTGGCCGGGTGGTGGCCAATGCCTCGCCGGAGCTCAAGCAGCAGTTCGAAGAAATCATCGCCGAGGAAGCCAATCTCCAGGCGGGCCTGGAAAAACTGCGCGATGAACCGGCAGAAACCCTGGACGGTGTCCGCATTCCCCTGCAGGTGAATACCGGCCTGATGACCGACATCAACCGCTCCATCGAGCGCGGTGCCGAAGGCGTGGGGCTCTATCGCACGGAAATTCCTTTCATGGTGCGTGACCGCTTTCCTTCCGAAGAGGAGCAGCGGGTGATCTACCGGGAGCAGCTCGCCGCCTTTGCGCCGCACCCGGTGACCATGCGTACCCTGGATATCGGCGGCGACAAGTCGTTGAGCTATTTTCCCATCGAGGAAGAAAACCCCTTCCTGGGCTGGCGGGGCATCCGCGTCACTCTGGATCACCCGGAAATTTTCATGGTGCAGGTGCGTGCCATGCTCAAGGCCAGCGATGGCCTGGATAACCTGCGCATCATGCTGCCGATGGTTACCAGTGTGATCGAAGCGGAAGAAGCCCAGCACCTGATTCACCGTGCCTGGCTGGAAGTGCGCGACGAGGGCTTCGATATTCCCATGCCGCAGGTGGGGGTGATGATCGAAGTCCCGGCGGCTGTCTACCAGGCGCGAGCTTTGGCGCAGCGGGTCGATTTTCTGTCTGTCGGCACCAACGACCTGACCCAGTACCTGCTGGCGGTGGATCGCAACAACCGCCAAGTGGCCTCGCTGTATAACTCTTATCACCCGGCGGTGCTGCATGCCATTTTGCATGTGGTCGAGCAGGCTCACGAGGAAGACGTGCCGGTGTCCGTGTGTGGTGAGATGGCCGGGGAAGTGGGATCGGCGCTGTTATTGATGGCCATGGGCGTCAATGCCCTGTCCATGAATGCCTCCAACCTGCTCAAGGTGAAAGCCGCCGTGCGTCAGGTCAAAGCCAGCTTCACCCGCCAGCTGCTCAACGAAGTACTGGCCATGGACAACGGCGAAGTCATCGCCGCCTACGTGGATCTGCAACTGGATAAGGCCGGGCTGGGCGAGCTGCTGCGCAACCGCAAGGCGCTGGTCTGACGAAGCAGCGAGCCTGTCAGGGAGCCTCTGAGTACGCAAGGAGTTACTCAGAGGCTCCCCAAAACAACAAGACGTGAGGGCTGAAAATGAAACGCTTGCTGCAATTGTTGGCGCTGGCGGTGCTTATCCTGCTCGCGGTATTGCTCTATAACACCCTGGCCTTGCCGCAGGCAGACAGCCGCGTTGCTGAGCTGCCCGAATTGCAGCAAGTGATGGATGAGGGCGCCATGGTGGAGCGATTGGCAGCCGCTCTGCGTTTCCCCACCCTGCCGGATCAGCCGGATGCCTTTGTCGGATTCCATGATTTTTTGCGCGACAGTTTTCCGCTGACCCACCAGACCCTTTCCCTGAAAGCCTTCGGTCACAGCCTGCTATACCACTGGGACAGTAACAACGATTGCCCGCCACAGTTGCTGCTGGCCCATCAGGATGTGGTGCCGGTGTCCTCCCCGGAAGAATGGCAGCAGCCTCCTTTTGCCGGTGTCATCGACGACGACTTTGTCTGGGGCCGCGGTGCGCTGGATGACAAGGGCAGCCTGATGGCGATTCTGGAAGCCACGGAGGCCTTGCTGCAAAACGGTCAGACGCCCGCCTGTGATGTGTATCTGGCGTTCGGTCACGATGAGGAAATCGGTGGCCGCGAGGGCGCTGTGAAAATGGCTACCTGGCTGGAACAGCAGAACCTGCAATTTGCCCTGATCCTGGACGAGGGTGGCATGATGCTGCCGGGCAGCACTTTGGGGCTTGATCGCCCGGTGGCGCTGATGGGGATTGCCGAGAAAGGTTACATGACGGTGGAACTGCAGGCGGAGGCCGAGCCGGGGCATTCGTCACGACCGCCTGAGAGAACCGCCATCGGTGATCTGGCGGCAGCCATTCACCATCTGCAGACTCATCCCAGACCGGCCTCCCTGAGCCTGCCCACCCGGCAAATGCTGGAACAGGTAGCGCCTCACCAACCCTTCGCCAAGCGACTGGTGTTTGCCAACCTGTGGCTGTTCGAGCCGCTGATTATTCGCCAGCTGGAAAGCAAACCGGAAACCAATGCCCTGCTGCGCACCACCATGGCGCCCACCTTGCTGGAGGCCGGGGTAAAGGAAAACGTGCTGCCGGCCACCGCCAACGCCACCCTGAATTTCCGCCTGGCGCCCGGCGAAACCCGCGATAGCCTGCGGGCCCATCTGCGAAACGAATTACCGGAAAATATCAGCGTAACGTCCAAGGGCGCCTTCTTGTCCGACCCATCCTCGGTTACCGAAATTCCCTCTGCCACCTTTGATCGACTTGCCGCTCTGGCGCGTGCGTTGCCGGAACAACCGGTGGTCGCTCCCTACCTGCTTATCGCCGGCACCGATGCTCGTCACTATCAGCATCTCTCCGACCAGGTGTTCCGTTTTATGCCGGTCTCTCTCGGCCAGGACGACCTGGCCCGCTTCCACGGCCACAACGAACGGCTGTCCCGTGAGCAGTACCCGCACATGGTGCGGTTTTATGCAGGGTTGATGCTGGGGCGGTAACGGACCAGTGTAGTCAGCGTTATATCGTGTCGAAGTGATCCGCTGGATTAGGGGTTTATCAACATCAACAAAATGCAGAATAGCAAGAAGGGGAGGCTACGTTTAAAGAACTTTTTATGCGTAATTTCGGACGTTAGGTTCTGAAACGTATCTTTTTCTCGCTCTCTCGCCTCTGCAATTTCCTGATCGCTTGTCCTCTTGGTGGATGGTAACCATCCCATGGCAAGAGCCTGTTCGAGGGGCTTTCCCCAAGGGTAGTCAGCGGCAGCTTCTTTGGCCTTCTTGCAGCGGAGTATTGACTCCGCCCGGCCCATATCCCGAAAAAAATTGGCAGGACGAGATGTGTCATGGTCATGTTTTCTGGTGACAGGGTCGTATTGCCTTACGGGCTCGAATTCAGGGACATCAGGAAGGGGTAGAGAGGGGTCCATGAATTGCTGAAAAATCTCCCAGCGTAGGAGAGGGTCATAATAATCGCCATTGTTGACAACAATTTTGCATGCTCTCAGGCCGGTTTCTTTGTGAATGATAGTCAGTGTCTGGCCTGGGTCAATGCTGTGATGCATTGGCGTGCTCCAGGATTTTTTTGACGGAACAAGCTCGGAAAATGGAACCTCCTTCCTTCCTTTTTCTTTCTTGCAGTAAATATGGGCCTTGCCGGTTTTACGATTAAATAGAGTGTTCATTTTTTCTTCAGGTTTAAAGGATCGGCTCATTACTGTTGAAAAAACGAAAATGGCCAAGAAAATAAAGGAGGCTGACAACATGAATACCATGAAGTCATCTTCGAAAAATGGCTTATTGATGTTGTAGTCGGATATTCGGATGCTTATGAATGTTATGAATACCGTTATAGATGTTTTCTCGAAGGGTGTGGCAATGGCGGTAACGAGTGGTGCTATAACGATAAACCACGGCAGGTAGTTTTCTATAGGGCTTCCATTAAGTAGTGGCATTGTTACTATTAAAAGTGCCATGGCGAATTGAGTGATAATAGAGAAGAATAAAGAGAGAGCCATTGATACTTCCCAAATGGCATTGAAAGGGATGTAATTCGGCTCGCTCCATATGTGGCTGTATTTCTCGGTGGTCCAGGAGCTCTCTTTGACCATTCCTGATAAGCCGCTGGAAAGATTGTCATCAAATATGGCGAGATATTCCCCGCATTGAGGTCCGATTGGCATTCCCAATCTTTTACCGTTTCCTAATATGGGCATTGCTTTACCCCTAAAATGTCGTTGGCTAACTGTTATATGAAATGGGATAAAGTTGGCTCACCCAAAAACAGCCTTTGCAATGATGGTTTCTATTAGTTTTTCTGCCAGCGTTGTTCAGAAGGTTTCCAGCCGTTGGCCAAAGCCTGTTCCCTAGTCTTTCCCCAGGGGTAGTCTTTGGCGGCTTGGCGGGCGGCTTTATAGCGCGCTTCCAGTTCTTTGGGGTTCATGTCCCGCCAGAAGTGTTTGGGGCGCCCCGTTTTTTTGTCGTGTTCGGCTGTTACCGGGTCGAACTGGCGGGCGGGTTCGTTGATCAGGGTTTCCGGGAGGGGCTGGGAGATATCCATAAATTGGGCCAGGTTTTCCCACTCCAGGTAGACCTCGAATTCGTCGGGGTAGTCGTTGATATGGCTGATAACCAGATCGGAGTACCGGTGAACCAGTAGCAGCATAAAGCCGGTGGAGCCGGTAGCGGCAGTACGGGTGGTCATGTGTGGATCGAATTCGTCGAAGGGGATTTCCCGACGAGGCTTGCCCTTTTGGTAAATGCTGACCATGCCGGTACGGCGGTAGAAGCGGGTATCTTTTTTTAGTTTAGGCTCGCCCCAAGTTAGGATTTTTAGCAGGAGCCAGATGCTTAGAAGAGGCAAGAAGCCCCAAGTAAACAAGCCTAGGGCTTCTTTGTAGCCTACTGCGAAGAAAATATATATAGAGCTAAAGCCCCCCCCCGCAAAAGCAAACCAGGCCGCCACATACCGAAGCGTTCGTAGTGCTATCGCCCATTCAAACATGGTGGGCCAGACAGCTTTGATATGGGGAGCATCCTCGGTGTTCTGGTAGGCTTTTGGGTGACTCTCCGGTCCGCGCAGGAAGTCCTGATCGTCCTCAATGCAGGTGCCGTCTTCGGCCAGGGGCTCTCGACACTGGGCCCCTGCGGGCAGGTGTAGGGGGCGACCCATAGCCACTCGGGAAAAGTAGCCGCCCGGTTCTTTCGGAGGCGGGGCAGGCACTAGCTTGCGTGGCGATTGGCTGTTATACGCTGTGTCCTGGTAGGCGTTGTCTATGGTTTCAGTCATGGCGTTTTCCGTTAAAGCGGTATGCCGGGGTATGGCCTTCGAGGATGATCGGCTGTGACCGGGACCAGCCACCGGTTTGGGTATTGATGGTGCCGCCTTCCAGGTACTGTTGAGGTTTGCTGGGATCGAAGGGCAGCCAGTTCTGGGTTTCTTGGTGCCAGTAACGGGCCTCCACGATAACCTCGGCACTGCCGGTGGTTTCCGGCGGGTCGTACCAGGCAACAATGCCGATACGGCTGGCCGGGTCGTTATCGTCGGCCAGCAGGGGGTGCCAGCCTCTAGGTTTGAGGGGGTAGTGGCGACCGCCCCCGTCTTGCCAATAGGCGTAGTGTTCGATCTTGCCTGCTTGGCCGACGGCGGGGGCACGGATTTCCACGCGGGCGCTGGTGGGCGGGAAGATCCTGTCAGGCTGGACTTTGACCTGCGGGGCCAGCAGCAGGGAAAGCAGAGCCCGATAGACCTGTTTTGCATCCAGCCCCTGGTATTCCTCGCTGAAACGCAGGTCTTTGTCCTTGCTGAAGGGGCCGTAGCTGGCCCAGCGTTCGATAGGGGTCAGCTCCAAGCTGTGGGCGATTACCGAGGCAATAATGCTGACACCAAAGAAGGCCCAGCCCCAGGGACCAAGCCGGAGCAGGATTGCTCGTTCGGCCATTTTACTGACGATGGCCCGACCAAGCTGACTGGCGGCGGCCCCGGCTAGGGCGGCGGTCTCAACCCCATGGACGACGGCGCGAGTTCGGTTGGCCTTTTGCCATTGGTTTATGGCATCGGAGGCGACCATGATGGCGCCCGCACCACTAAGGGCAACCCCCAGCCTACCGAAGTTGCTGACCTTGACGCCCAGAAGGCGGATATATTTGTCGCCTTTCACCAATTTACGGGCCCACTTGGCCTGCCGGGTGCGAGAGCCGGAAAGAAGATGAGCCGTTTTATCCTTGCCCAATAATTGGATGGCGGTATCGGTTAGGGCGTAGAGAAGAGCGAATCCACTGACGATTGCTTTGCTGCCATTATCAAGGCCGAGACCATTCCGTTGAATGCTTTCCGCCGCAGACTGCAAATTATAAACCTCCAACACCGCCCAAACCGGTGGCAGCACCTTGCTGGCGGCTTTCAGGGTGTGAGTGGCGGCTGTGGTGCCTGGGCTGGCCTGGGTATCGGGCTGGTGCCAGTGGCGGATGTATTCGCTGGTGGTGGGGATAGTGATAAGCGTGGCGTTAGCCTGGGCGAGGCCGCCGCTGCTAACGATTCGGAACTCATTTTGCCATTTTATTTTGTCCAGCGGTTGGGGCAGGCCGCGGTTGATGGTCAGGTCCGTGACGTCGGTGCTGCCTACGGCGTCCAGTGTTTTGGGATCAAACAGGGCGGCCCTGCCGGGTGTATCCAGTCCGCCCTGGCGGATAATGCTGCGCCGTTCCTGGCGTTTCAGGCCGTTGAAGGCGGCCTCTGCTTCGATAATGATTTTTCCTTCAGGGATGGTTTGCCCTTCCCTGACCAGCCTCAGGCCGCGAAGGTCCTTTTCGCCGCTGGCTTTGGTCAGCCTCATGAGCATGTCCAGCTGCTCGGTACTCTTTTGTTGCAAGGCGTTCTGCCATTGCTGCTGAAAGTGGAACAGCAGGCAGGCTAGGGTGGTGCTGGCCTGGGCTCGCGCCTTTTTCAGATAATCGAAGGCACCCAAGTCATCGTCGTCGCCTTGTTCTTCCCCGGAGAACAGAGCGGCAAAGGCGGCGGATCGAAAGTCGATACCCTGTGGTGGGGCAAAAACGTTTTCTTCATGGGTGTCCGGTTGGTAGTCCTGCTCCAGAGGGATCTGCCCTGGGCCAGGGAAGAGTGCGCTATGGAGTGGGTGACAGTCTTCAAGAAGGGAGGCGAGCCAAGTCTGGAGAGGATCGTTGTCCGGTTGATAATCCGGGTCCGGGTTGGCGTCGTAGCTGCCGTCGATGACTGATGGATCTGGACCCGCGCCGCTGAGAATACCGTTGATGCTGGCCCAGAGGGCACTGTAGTCCGGCGTGGTGTGTGGGCTGTCCCAGTCGGCCACTTGGAGGTGCTGGTTCTGGTCGGGAACGGGTAGCCATGCAAGGTCCAGTAGGGCTTGCTGGCAACTTACCAGTAGTGGCTGGTCGCTGTTAGCCGGGCTGCCATCGGTAAGGTTCCCATCCAGCCAGTGGACCAGGGCCTGTCGCAAACTGCGAATGTTTTGCCGCAGTTCGCGGCGTTCTTCAACACGGAGAATTTTTTCCAGTTCATTGCGGTCAATACGCGAGGCTGCAGCACGAAGGTTACGGGCGTGCGGGCTTTTATCGTCGTATCTTCGGCCTCGCCGGGTTTGGCTCCATTCATGAAGTTCTTCATTAAAGAGTAACTGGTAGGCATAGAGGGCGCTCTTGCCGTGTTCTTCCTTGTCGATGGCGTTGGGGTTAATGCAGGAGTCAGGACCCGCGTCTGCTAGGTCGGGAAGATCTGGTGCGCCCTCGATGGATGCCAGATGGCTTTTCAGTTCTCCGGTGTGCAGCTGGATCAGTCCCACCATGTTATTGGCAATCCCCAGCGGGTCCTGCAGCGCCGCCACTGCCAGGTTGTCCTGGATGTCTGCGCGGCTGAGTTGGGGTAAGGGCAGCAGTCCGTTTTCGTCGGGCTGATTGTAGTGGTTGTTGGCTTGCCAAGCGCCGATCAGGGCGGTTTGTTTGAGGGTGTCTGGTGAGCCTTGTCCATCGAAACTATTCACATTGAGCAGCGTGGTGCGCTGCAGGCGCAGGGTATGGTCCACGTTGTCGCGGTGCCACTGGTAGGGTTCATGCTCTGGCAGGTCGGGCAGGTAGCGGGGGTCTTCATTGGCCAGGCCGCCGAGGGTTTCGATCAGGGCCCAGCTCCAGGGGATTTCCGAGAAGGCAATTTGCAGTAGTACCGGGCCGCCATTGAGTCGATGGGGGACGGTAATGGCGCCGGTTTCGGTTTCCATGCCATCGTCCGGTGGGCGCTGGTCGCAGCCCTGGTACTTGGCCAGATTGATGTCGCGGAAGGTGTTGCCGTCGTCGCTGACCACCAGTTCCCGCCACAGGTAACCACCGACAAAAATATACAGTCTGCCGTTGTCGCGTAGGGGCGCGAGCTGGGTGCCTTCCGGGTCGGCAAAGCGCACGGGTTTGATGTGGCCGAGGGCGGTGAGGGCGTCCGTGCTGGTGTCGCCCCGAACGACGGGCAGCCCCTGGCCGAGGGGAATCAGGTAGAGGTTGTCGTTGCCTTCTTCCAGATAACCGCTTTCTTTGAGGCCTTTGGCAACGGCGTCGGGGTAGCGGGTGCGGTTGTCGTTGAATTCCAGAAACAGCTCAGAGGCGTCTTCCCCGTTGACATGGAAAGAGGCCAGGGTTCGGTTGCCGACGGTGTCATTGTCGGCCAGAAAGCGGGTTTGGGCGTTCATTGTACCCTCCGGCGCAGGCGCACGAAGTGGCGACGACGGGGCTGGGCGGGGGCCTGGTTTTCCACATCAAGACGATGGGTCGGTTCGGTGGTTTGTTCTTCGGTTTCTTCCGGTGTGATCCCCTGGGGCAGGCCGGCGCCAGCCTGCTGAAGCGGGGCGGGTGCGGTGTTGCGCATGTTGGACACCATCATGTCGCTCTGGCGCACGGCGGGTTGACCTTCCACGAAGACGTTGGGTGAGAAGGTGAGAAATTCCGCCTGCCCGGCAATGGTGCCGGACATGATTCCGCCGCAGGTGCCCGCCATGTCGCCGCTGCTTTTGGCGAAGGTAGACGCCACATGGCAAACCGGATTGCCGTTGACCAGTACGGAGCTGGCGGTACCGGCGGCATCCGTGCTCATGGCCACGTTGCTGTAGGGGATGGGCTGGCAGAAAGGCGGTGTCTTGCAGATATCCATGGTGACAAGGGTGCCACCGGAGCCGGCGTGAACAGCGGTGAGGCCGTTGATCAGGATATTACTCATGGCGGGTTCCTTCCTTTGAACCGGTGTGTTGGGCGATCTCGTGTCGTTGATGATGTAGTTGCATGGCCAGATGTTGCGGGCCGCCGGGGCTGTCCAGCACCAGGGCGGTATTCGCCGGGCAGATGCGAAAGCGCAGCGCTTCACAGGCGGTGATCAGGCCCACAGGCAGGGAAGCTGCTCCGCTATCGCCGATGGTGAGTGCCGGGCGCAGGATATGCAGCGGCGCTGGCAGGGTCGGTTGCGGCGCTTCCTTTTCCCCTTTTCGCATGGCCAGGTTGTCGCGGTTGGAAAGACGCACCGGCCACAGGCTTGTCTGGGTAGAGTGCCAGCTGAGTTCGTGTTCGCGGGTTTGTGCGCGCGCCAGTACCAGCCGATCTGGACGGGAAACGGTGTCATTGCCCGCGGCATGTCGGGCGGCGGTGGCCAGGGCCAGGCCCTGTTGATGGGGAAGACCCGTTTCGGTTGCCGAGTGGTTGCCAAGGCCGGTGCAGGTAATGTCGCCGGGCTGCAGGGTGTCGCTTGCCTCGAATCTCACCAGGGCGATGGCTTCCGAGAGTATCCGGCCATGGCTCCAGCTGTGGGTGCGTACGTCGTTAGCGGGTTGTCGTTCGTTGAGGGTTTCCTCGTTAAGCAGGCTGTCGACCCCGAGCAGAGTGAGCGCGGTGAGATGCCCTTGCCGCAGATGCTGCCATTCTTCCGCCAGCGCTTCGGGCAGAGAGCGGGGGCAGGCCACTCGTATTTGGCCGGCAGCGCATGCCTCTGCCAGGCGATTGTGTAACCAGGGGATGAGGCCTTGCTGCAGACGTTCATGGCGTGCCCGATCCGGCGCTGGCAAGCAAAGCAGTATCCGGCTGTCTGTCAGGGCTGGGATATTCTCGTCCAGCAGGGCATCAAGGGCCGGGAGCAGGCGCTGCGGATTGAACGGGGCCTCGTCGTGTTCAGCGGGGATTCGTCCCATCATGATGGGGTCAGGTTTGCCGCTGCTGGGGTCAGGGATGCACCGGTTTCTGTCGGCCTGGTACGCCGGTATTCCGGCCTGACAGGCCAGGTAAACCCCGGCCGGGTGAGTGCCTGTGGGGGCGTTGAGTGCGTAGTGGCTGAGGCGGATGGCTACAGGCATGGGGCGGTCAGTTGAGTTCGATGCGGGCGCCAAGCAGGCGGTTGATGCCGTCAGCGATGGCGTGGATTTCCCGCCCATCAAGCAGCAGGGTGCCATCCGGGCGCAGCTCTATCTGGGCGTCGCCGGTGCGCAGTAGCAGACCTTTGGGGGCATCGAAGAGGAGCTGGCCGTTGTCCAGCTCGGTAACCAGATCCGTGCCCGGGTGACTATCGGCTAAGGGAACGATGCGGTCGGTGACCACCACCCCGAGGGTGTCATCAAGCAGGCAAAGTACTCGGTCACCGTCTTGCAGGGTGGTAACGGTTTCGGCAACATGACGGACCGGCTGTGGATTGTCGTGATTCGGCGTGGTGACCAGAAGGACGCCATTCTGGTACGTGATGGTGGCGATGTAAGGGGATGATGTGGCGGGCGGCCGGTCTGCTGCCCGCAATGATGACGTGACCATGAGCCTCTCCTGCTTCCTTGCCGGATCAAAGCAGGGAACGCTAACAGGCCGATCAGTGGATATCTGTAGGAAATCGCTGACAGTTGCCGCCAGTGAGAGCCGTTTAACGCAATTCAGCTGTGCCGGATGCTCCCGTTGGGACTGCCGTCCGGCAACCAGCCCTGTTCCAGCATGATCGGGCCGCTGTCGCGGTGCAGTTCTACCACGCTGCTGGCGCGGGTGCCGTAGGTGGGAGACTGGATAAAGACCGGTGCCACCAGCCTTTCCAGATCCATGCCCACGCCGGTATCGGGCAGTTCGCTGTCCGGTGGCTGGTAGTGGTCGTTGACCACGTCCATGAGTTGTTCCGGGCTGCTGCCGGCGGTGATGGCGTTGGCCAGGCGTTGTTTGGCGCGCTGTACCTTGGGCCAGGGGTCATCCAGCAGGCCGTTGCACAGGCCGTGAATGCCGGGGGTGACCGCTTGCGCGGCGGCGCCGCGATTGCCCAGATACCAGAGGCTGTCGGGGGTGCCCACCAGCAGGTTGAAGGCGCCGTAGTGGTGCTGCTGTTCGGCCAGTTCCCGGCAGAAGGCTTCCGGTGACTGCTCGCTTTCCAGGAAGGCCAGGGGCAGCAGGCCCCGTGACCGCTCGCCGGTTTGCCGGTCGGCGATGGGTTCCCGGTAGTTGGTGACCACGGCGACACGGCCGTTGCGGTGGATGCCCAGCCAGGTGCCGCCGGCGGTCAGGTCCAGGCCGCAGAAGATATCGCCGCGCCAGCGGGCGGGCTCGGCGGGGCGGGCGTGGAATTCATCCCGGTTGGCGGCCATCCGCAGGGGAGTGGGGGAATCAGGTTGCCAGTCGAAAAGCACAATACACATACCGGTCTCTTGCGTGTATTCGATACTGCCGCAGGAGTGGGCTCCTACAGTCACCAATAAGCCGTGCTAGCATACCTGCCTTGCGAGTGATTGGCATAAGGGCCGGCCAATGTGGGAACTGTTTCTGATTTGTCTGGGGGTCGGTGTGGGTGCCGGCCTGCTGGCCGGGGCGCTGGGTCTGGGCGGTGGCGTGGTGATCGTGCCGGCGCTGATTTTTCTGTTTCACGGGCTCGGCTTTCCCGCTGAGCTGGTGGCGAAGATGGCGGTGGCCACCTCCCTGAGCACCATCATGATTACCTCGATAAGCGCGGTGCGCACCCACCACAAGGCGGGTTTTGTGCGCTGGCCGGTGGTGTTGCGGCTGGGCGTGGGCATTGTGCTGGGGGCTTTTGCCGGGGCCTTTATCGCCGATGCCATGAAAGGGGAACTGCTGACCCGGTTGTTTGGTCTGTTTGCCATGGTGATTGCCTTGCAGATGGCACTGACGGGCCGCAAGGCACCGGACGGGAATTTGCCGGAGCGAGTGCCCGGGTCTGTGGGGCTGGCTGTGGCCGGGGTGCTGATCGGTACCGGCTCCGCCATTTTCGGTATCGGCGGGGGCTCGCTGACGGTGCCGTTTTTGAGCTGGTGCCGCCTGAAAATGCAGGAGGCGGTGGCCATCGCGTCCGCCTGTGGTTTGCCTATCGCTATCGCCGGTACCCTGGGCTTTGCGGTGGCCGGCTGGCAGGAAACCCGGCTCCCTGAGGGGGCGCTGGGCTATGTGTTTTTGCCGGCCACAGCCGGTATAGTGCTCACCAGTTTTCCGTTCGCGCGACTGGCGGCGCGACTCAGCCACCGGCTGCCTTCAGCGATGCTGAAAAAGGTGTTCGCGGTGGTGTTGTTTGTCATCGGCCTCAGGCTGGTTTTGGGATAGGCATTATGGAATTTCCGCAGATTGATCCGGTGGCGATTGCCATTGGCCCCCTCAAGGTGCACTGGTACGGCCTGATGTACATGCTCGGCTTTGCCGCCGCCTGGCTGCTGGGGGTGTACCGCGCCAAGCAGCCGAACTCCGGCTGGACCAAAGATCAGGTCGGCGACCTGGTCTTCTACGGCGCCATGGGTGTGATCCTGGGCGGCCGGTTGGGTTATGTGCTGTTCTATAATTTCGGCAAGTTTCTCGATGATCCGATCTGGCTGTTCAAGCTGTGGGATGGTGGCATGAGCTTCCACGGTGGCGCCATCGGGGTATTGGTGGCGTTCTGGCTGTTCGGCCGCAAGACCAACAAGCGTTTTTTCCAGGTGGCGGATTTCATGGTGCCCATGGTGCCTATCGGTCTGGCCACCGGTCGCTTGGGTAATTTCATCAATGCGGAACTGTGGGGCCGCACCAGTGATGCGCCCTGGGCCATGGTGTTCCCCACCGATCCGGATCGCCTGTCACGGCACCCTTCCCAGCTGTACGAGTTTGCGCTGGAAGGGGTGCTGCTGTTTCTCGTGCTGTGGTTCTATTCGGCGAAACCGCGGCCGGCGGGGGCGGTGACCGGGCTGTTCGGGGTGGGTTATGGTCTGGGCCGAACCTTTGTGGAATTTTTCCGTGAACCGGATGCCCACCTCGGTTACCTGAGCGGTGGCTGGCTGACCATGGGGATGTTGTTGAGTATTCCGATGATTATTCTCGGTATCGCCATGATGGTGTGGGCCTACCGCCATGATGATCGTGTTGTTACCCCTTCCGGGAGTCGTTCATGAAGCAATATCTCGATCTGCTGCGCCACGTGCGTGAGCATGGCACTTTCAAGGAAGACCGTACCGGTACCGGCACCTATGCGGTGTTCGGTCATCAGATGCGCTTTGATCTGAGCGAAGGGTTTCCCATGGTGACCACCAAGAAGCTGCACCTGCGCTCGATTATTCACGAGCTGCTGTGGTTTCTGTCCGGCGACACCAACATCCGTTATCTGAAGGAAAACGGGGTGTCGATCTGGGATGGGTGGGCGACCCCGGAGGGTGAGCTGGGCCCGGTGTACGGTGAGCAGTGGCGCAGTTGGAAAACCCATGATGGTCAGGTGATCGATCAGATCTCCGAGGTGCTGGCGGAGATCAAGCGTAACCCGGATTCCCGCCGCCTGGTGGTCAGTGCCTGGAACCCGGCGGTGCTGCCGGACCCGTCCATTTCTCCGGATGCCAACGCCGCCGCCGGCAAGCAGGCGCTACCGCCGTGCCACTGCCTGTTCCAGTTCTATGTGGCGGATGGCAAGTTGAGCTGCCAGCTGTATCAGCGCAGCGGTGATATCTTCCTGGGCGTGCCGTTCAACATTGCTTCCTATGCGTTGCTGACATTGATGATGGCGCAGGTCTGTGATCTCGAGCCCGGCGATTTCGTACATACCCTGGGTGATGCGCACCTGTATTCCAATCACCTGGAGCAGGCGGATACCCAGCTTGCCCGGGACCCTCGCCCGTTGCCAACCATGACGTTGAACCCGGAGATAAAAGACCTGTTCGCTTTTACCTTCGAGGATTTCACCCTGAGCGATTACGAGCCCCACGCCCATATCAAGGCGCCGGTGGCGATTTAAGAAACGCTTGCGCGCTTGCATGCAACACGCCGACACGCGTGGTGCATGCAAGGGTGATGCGTGTCAGTGAGGTTTGAATGTCCATTCGTCTTTCCCTGATGGTCGCCAAGGCCAGCAATAATGTGATCGGCCGCAATAACAAGCTGCCCTGGTATCTGCCCAACGACCTGAAGTACTTCAAGCAGGTCACCTTTGGCAAGCCAGTGATCATGGGCCGCAAGACCTGGGACTCTCTGGGCAAGCCGTTACCCGGTCGCACCAATATCGTCATCACTCGGCAGCCGGATTTTCAGGCGGAAGGCGCCAAGGTGGTGGCGACGCTGGAAGAGGCTGTGACCATGGCGGAGAACGTGGCCTTTATCGAAGGCCAGGACGAAGCGGTGGTGATGGGGGGCTCAGAGATCTATGCGCTGGCGCTACCGAAAACGGACCGGCTCTATCTCACCGAAGTCCATGCGGAAGTGGAAGGGGATACCTGGTTCCCGGAATACGACACGTCTGAATGGAAAGAGATTGGCCGGGAGGATTTCCCGGCGGAAGGGCCGAACCCCTACGATTATTCGTTCGTGGTGTACGAGCGGAAATAGGGGCAAGCTACAAGCTACAAGCTACAAGCTACAAGCTACAAGCTACAAGCTACAAGCTACAAGCTACAAGCTACAAGCTACAAGCTACAAGCTACAAGCTACAAGCTACGCTGGTTGGATAGGGAAAGGTTGGAAAGTTCCCAGGATTCGCCATTGCTACGAAGCTGCTGTAGGAACGGAGCGCAGCGGAGTAACGCACGTAGTTCCGTGCGGCCCGAAGGGTTCGCGAAGCGAATAACCTTGCTTGCAAGCGAACCGCGCTTGCGCGGAAATCGCCCGCAGGGCGATCAGGAATCTCGGAGCTCCACAGGTTTCGTTAACCAGCAAAACCAGAAGCTTGAACAGACACCCAAATCACGCCGCCAGCGACGCTCCTACAGCGTGGATAACGCGGGTGTGGCGCCAATCGTTTAGCACGGCCTTGCCCGTATTGTAGCTTGAAGCTTGTAGCTGCCTTATCCCCTCGGCTCGATCAACACTTCACTTTTCACCGATTGCGCAATAAAGCACTTCTCGTGGGCGCGCTGGTGTAGTGCCTGAATCTTGCCGGCGTCCGGTTGTTCACCGCTGAAAGTCACCAGCGGTTGCAGCAATACCTGGCGGACATAGATCATCGCCTGCTCGTTCTGGCCGAGGGTGGCCTCCGGGGCGTCATCGTAGCTGGTAACAGACAGGCCTTCGCGGGCGGCTTCGGTGAGAAACGACAGCAGATGACAGCTAGCGAGGGCGGCAATAAAGGCCTCTTCCGGTTCCATGAATTCCTGCTGACCATGATGGCCATCCACCACACGGACTTCATTGCCATCGGCCAGGTGCCAGAGGTAGTGATCCTCGCCGTGTGTGTTCCAGCTCAGATGCATAGTGTGTTGTGGCACGACATATCCCCGGTTGGTTTATTCTTCAGGGCAGTATGCCATCAAAACAGCCACTTGCCATGGCGGCTTTGGTCGAAGTCGGTGACAAAACGTCAGTGGGCGGTGTCGGGTGTATCCGGGAGGGCGAACGCCGTTATGGCAGAAAAGCGGCCGATGGTGGTGGCGGGAAAGTGAAAACGTTACCGCCACCTGTCACCGCTACGTGGCACTGTCCTGGGCCATTTCCCAATAGCGGAACACGGCCACATTGACCAACGCGCTCATCAGGCTGACCGGCACGCCCACTAACAGGGCGGTAGCCTGGGGTTGGCTGATGACGGCGGTGACCAGGCTGGCCAGGATGCTGCTCATCAGCAGATAGGCGAGGAACACCAACACCAGTATCAGCAGCAGCGGCCACTGCTGGGCTTCTGTCATGGCGAAGGATTGACGCAGGGCATCAATGGGATTGCGGCGCTTCAGGACGACCAGGAAAGGCGCGAAACACAGGCGGGTGTAGACCCACAGGGCAGGGAAAAAAAACGCCAGCCAGCCCAGCGAGACACCAACGGCCATGATGGCATAGGTGGCCAGCAGCATCGGGTAGACCAGCAAGGCGGCGGCCAGGCACTGCAGCAGGCCGGCGGGCTTGCCGGTGCGGGTGGCGGCGAGCTGGGCGATCAACGCGCCTTCGGCCAGGGGGCGGCTGAGTAGCACGATGGCCAGGCTGATGCCGCTGAACTGCAGGGCGCCGCCGGCCTCTTCCGGGCATACAAAGCTGGGGCCAAACAGCCACTGGCTGGCTTCGGTGAGCAGGGCGAAAGGCGCGGTGACCAGAAAGATCGGGCCAAGATTGCGCCACCAGAAAAAGAGAATTTCGCGAAAACGTTGGCTGA
>NZ_JBNPEC010000214.1:0-22267 GCF_051117345.1 Alcanivorax sp. | reverse complement strand
CATGTGGAGCAGTTCAATCTGTATGCAGCACGCAGCTTCATGCGCCACCTGGAAGACCGCCTGCCCCGCTATGAGGAACTGTTCCGCAAGGCGGAAGGCAACAGCGGCTTTGACTGGCGCCTGCTGGCTGCCCTGGCTTATCAGGAATCCCTGTGGGATCCGGGTGCCATCTCCCCCACCGGGGTGAAGGGCCTGATGATGCTCACCAACGACACCGCTCGCCAAATGGGTATCAGTGATCGCACCGACCCGGCGCAGAGCATCCTGGCCGGCGCCGACTACCTGCGTCACACCCACGAACGCATCCCCGCGCGCATCCCGGAACCGAGCCGCACCTGGATGGCCTTGGCTGCCTACAACGTGGGCTTCGGTCACCTGGAAGACGCTCGGGTGCTGACCCAGAATCAGGGCGGCAACCCGGACAACTGGCAGGATGTGAAACAACGTCTGCCCATGCTGGCCAACCCGGCCTACGCCGGCCAGCTGCGCTACGGCAATGCCCGCGGCGGCCAGGCAGTGATCTACGTCCGCCACATCCGCCGCTATTACGACCTGTTGGTGTGGGCGGAAAACAGCCGCCGCCGTGACGACACCCTGATCGCACTGAATTAAGGAACAGTCACGAGAGGCGAGTAACGAACCCCTGTCAGAGTTCTGCACTTCGAAACTCGCTTCTCGCGACTCGCAACGTTGTCGTTTCAGAACAACCCTGGCTGGTCCACCTGCTGCCCCATGGCCAACGGCGCCAGCCCCTGCACATGCTCCGCCAGCATGGCGTGCCACAATGCTGCCAGAGCCAGTGCATCACCATTGTCCGGCATGTGTATGAACAGGTAAGGACGCTCCCCCGCCGCTATCAAGCGTGCCACCCGCTCATCCCAGGGGGCAAGAAACGGTCGGTTGGCCTGCAGCTCCGGATGCCCCACATAGCGAACCACCGGCGCAGCATTGACCGGCAGCACGTGCACCGGCAACCGGGGCTTCTTGCGCTGGGCCTCTCGTGTGGCCTCATCTACCGCGCTGGCGGCAAACAACGCCCGGCTGTCAAAACACACCCGGGCCAGATTACGCTCGCGCAAACCACGATTGAGAGTCTTTTCCGCCTCCCCCTTGGCGAAGAAATCCGGGTGACGCACTTCTACCGTGCACTCGAATGATGCCGGCAGCGTTTCCACAAAGCGCCACAAATCACCCAATCGCTCCGGCCCGAAAGCCGCAGGAAGCTGCAGCAGCATGGGCCCGAGCACCTCTGTCAGCGGAGCCAGCACATCCAGAAAAGCCCCGACCTGCTTATCAACACCTTGCAGCAGACAGTCATGAGTGATCTGCCGGGGAAACTTGAACAGGAACCGGAAATCCTCCGGCACCTGCACCCGCCATTGCTCACATTGCTGGCGCGACGGCGTGGCATAAAAGGAGGTATTGCCCTCGACACTATTGAAAACCCGGCTATAACGAGCCAGAGGACTCACGCCGGCAGGCAGGCGGCCATTCCATCCCGGATGCTGCCATTGCGGGCAGCCCAGAAAATACGGCTGTGTCATGGGTGAGTCCCGCCATAGAAGCCCTGCTCCTCTAGAAAACGCCGCACCGTTTCCACCAACGCGTTGCTGAGCTGACGATAGTCCGGATAGGGGGTCAGCAATAAGCGCCTCTCTGTGTCCACGGAGACACCGGGAGCACCGACCAGCGGGCAGGCATTGTGCTTCAGCCCGACAAAACGCTGCAGGTTTTCTTTTCCACCAATCCAGTGCCAGCCCCCCCCGCTGGACAATGCCGGCGCAAAACCGAGAGCGGTGTTCTGGAACAGGGAAACATCCCGAAAAAGCCGCCAGTCCTCAGCGGACGGACTGACCACTTTGGCGAGCAGGTTCACGATCTTGCGCCAGTGGTTGGAGTTGGCTGCCAGCAATTCAGCCGCATCAGGGCGTTGCTGCAACCGAACAAGGCCGTTCGGCCGGTGGGGCAGGTAGAGCATCAATGTCGGGCGGATGGCCCCAAGATAGTCGGCGTCAGGCATCCCAGCGGTCTCGTCGATTCCAGGGTGCGGGTATTCTACAGGCCGGCGAGGAAAAGGGGCTAAAACGAAAAAAGGGTTTGCCACATGACTCTGCGACAAACCCTTTTTCCTGAATAATGGTAGAACCGGGCGGATTCGAACCGCCGACCTCCGCCATGTCAAGGCGGCGCTCTAACCAACTGAGCTACGGTTCTATGGCAACCTTCAGGGCAATGCTCTAGTGCCATGTGCCTGAAGAGGGTGGCAATTCTATGCAGCTTGGCCGCGCAGGGCAAGGGTCAATTTATTTACGCCGGCGAGATCCCCAGGCGGTTTCGATCTGGCGGGCGCGGGTGATGGATTCCTCCACCAGCTCTGACTGGTGCTCGGCGAACTCACGGATGATTTCCAGCGCCGAGCGCACATCACGGCGGAAGATGGTCTCCACCAGGGCCTTGAAGAACGACAGGCATTCCTTCACTTCGTCGGCTTCCAGGTGCAGGGCCATGAAGTAGGCCCGCTGCATGGCCGGCTGCATATTGATAAGAATGTCTTCCACGAATACATTGCGGGCAAACGGGTAGGCATGCTCAAGGAACTGGAAACTGAGCACAAAGAACGCATCCAGATCCCGCTCTTCCGCCGCCACCTGCAGACCGTGAACCAGCTCGATAAAGGCATCCAGATCCTCTTCACGCACCACCTTGATGGCCTTGCGGATCACCAGGCCCAGCAACACCTGCATCACCTCGTAGAGGCTGCGCACATGGGCTTCGGACATTTCCTTCACCACCGCCCCGCGGCGCGGCAGGATATCGATCAGTTGGCGGCGCTGCAGGATCAGCAGCGCCTCGCGAACGGAGCCACGGCTCACATCCAGCTCGCCGGCCACACGCAGCTCCTGGATACGATCACCGGCCAGCATGTCACCATGGATAATCTGCTTGGCCAGGTGCTGGGCAATCTGCTCGGAAAGACTTTCTTTGGCTTTGAAGCTCACGGGTACTCCTTAGAGGGACCTCTTTCAGCATTCAACCGCACGCTCTGTTTCCGCACCGCAATCGCCGGTACAGGCACAGCCCCCATTGCTTGTTGAACAATCCCAAAATTCTTGTCTGACTATAGAACAAGGGCGACGGGGCTCCAATAGCTGGAAACCAATTGCCTACAATGACCGACAACAAGATGTGTCCACGCTCGCACTTTTTCCCCGGTCCTCTGGATTTCAGCGTTATTACTGGCCAGTATGAAAGAGAAAGGCTGCCTCAGGGCACAACAATAAAGAATCACCAGGTACACAGGATGTCCCCAGACCTGATTACGCAATTACCCCGTGTGGATTCACTCTTTGATCAGTACACGGAACGCTTTGGCAAGCAACAGACTCCTTACCGCAACCACGTCTACCGTCTTATCAATTTGGTGGCAGCCCAGAAGACACTGGACGAGCAAGAGCAGGAAGCCCTGGAGATTGCCGCTTTCTTCCATGATGCCGGCATCTGGCTGGCCGGTACTTTCGATTATCTCCAGCCCTCTGCCCGCCTGGCGGAACATTATCTGGAAGAGCAAAAACTCGGCCATCACCGTGCCATGGTGCGCGCCATGATCCTGAATCACCACAAGATCAGTCGCTATCACGACGACCCGACAAACCTGGCTGAAGTGTTTCGACGCGCAGACTGGATGGATGTCAGTCTGGGCCTGATGCGCTTCGGCGTACCCATGGCCCGGGTTCGGCTGATCAAACGGGCCTTCCCCAACGCGGGTTTTCATCGCCTGCTGCTCAAGCTGAGCGGCCAGCAATTGCTCAGCCAACCCTGGCGACCACTGCCCATGCTGAAACGCTGAGCACCGGTTTATTGTTTGCCGTATACGCTGCAATGTGGATACGCGACAAATGCCACGGCAAACTCGTTTGCTGCCACTATATGGAGCACAAAAAGTTACTCACAGCATCTGTGGATAACTTTGTGCATAGACTGTCAGGAACTGCCGCCAGCGCCGATGTTTCCTACCCTTTCCCCAGAATGATGAAAAAATGGCCGTTTTATTAAGTTCTTTTAAAACAACAACTTATAAATCATTTACTGCAAATCAACAAGTTAGACAAGAACATTCACACAAGGTCTGAAAAACGGTTAAACGCTGTGCAAAACTCTTGCCCCGAACCGGAGCAAACAGAAAAATGCAAGCGTCCGTACCGCTTTATTGAGCCGCCACAGCCACTTGCAAAGGGAAACGCAGAAAGGTTTGAGGGTCAGCGCCGCAGACTGAAGCTGATACCCAGCACGACGACCGGCTCTACATCCAGATCGTTATTGTCGCGCTCTTCTTCGCTGTCGCAGCGAAACGCGGCTTTGTACTCGTCACAGTCCAGGGCTTCAATGGCCCCTACCGCCGCGCTGACGGTCCAGCGGGAATAGGGTTTTACCCACTGGTGGCCGAGCTCCACCCCGACACCGAGACGCTCATAGTGGCGCTCACCGCCCAGGTCCCCCGCCATCAGGCCGGTATAAAAACCGTTCTCGGACATCAAGCCGCGCTCCATTTTATGGCGCCAGCCGGCCACCCAACGGGGTTCATCGGTGTCGAGACCGCCGGAATCAAGGTAAAAGGCCGGCATGGCGTAGAAGCTGTTGTGCTCGGTGGCCCACTCCAGGTTCAACCCGGCCAGACCATTGAGGTAGCCCAGGCCGATAAGCAGATCATCTGCCACAGCCGGCACGGGCATGAGCATGAGGAAGGACAGTAGCCAGCGGTGCATGGCAAACTCCGGTTATTGTTGTTATTCAGCCAGGGCTGTTCACGCCTGGTCAGGCCGCAAGCGGGCCAGGGAGCCTGTATTTTTCACAACCCCCTCACGGATTACAAGCATGGAAAGCCCGGGCCCGGCGTTAGCGGGGCCCGGACCAGTATTACAGCGGGATCTTGTCGATGCTGTCGGCGGTGGTGTCGATGGCGCCATCCACTTTTTCCAGTGCTTCATCGGCGGCGTTGCCGGCCACCGGAATAATGGACAATACGGCGCCCACGACGGAGCCAGCGGCACCGACCAGTCGCATGGGGGTGGTTGCCAATTTAGTGAGGAAACAGCCACTCAGAGTGGCAGCCAGTAGGCCCATCACTGCCAGACGCATTACCGATTTCATAGTTGCTCCTTATTATTCTTCAGGGTGTTGTTCGCACGTGTACCAAGACGCCGTGAATCAGTATTGAAACTGCATCCCCAATCGACGTCCCACTTCTTCATAGGCTTCCACCACGCCACCCAGGCCCTGGCGGAAACGATCCTTGTCCAGCTTTTCGCGGGTGTCCTTGTCCCACAGCCGGCAGCCGTCCGGGCTGAATTCATCGCCCAGCAGCACTTCACCATTAAACACGCCGAATTCCAGTTTGTAATCCACCAGCAACATGCCGCCGTCCAGGAACAACTGCTTGAGCACCTCGTTAACCTGGAACGTCAGGGTTTTCATCTGCGCCACCTGCTCGTCGGTGGCCCAGCCGAAACTGCGGATATGGAAGTCGTTGACCATGGGGTCACCCAAATCATCATTCTTGAGAAAGAATTCAAAGGTGGGCGGATTCAGTTCCAGGCCTTCTTCCACACCCAGGCGACGGCAGATGGAGCCGGCGGCAATATTGCGCACCACGCACTCCACCGGAATCATTTCCAGCTTTTTCACCAGTGATTCCACTGGCGAGAGCATTTGCTCGAAGTGACAGGGAATACCCGCCGCCTTGAGCTTTTCCATGATGGCGGCATTGAACTGGTTGTTCACCGCACCCTTGCGCGCCAGCGCCTCTTTCTTCTTGCCGTCAAAGGCCGAGGTGTCGTCGCGGAACAACATGATCAGTTTGTCCGCGTCATCGGTGGTGTACACAGACTTGGCTTTGCCGGCATACAACTCGTCGCGTTTTTCCATGGAAAGGCCTTTACTCGGGTCAGTATTAATGTACTTGCAGCCAGCCAAACCCTTCCGTCTGGCTGGCAACGCCAATTCGTTCACGCCCTCGGGTCACTACCCGCTCAATGGCATCCAGTGCATGCCGGGACGTATTGTTCTGCTCACTCAGGTGCGACAACACCAGATGCTGCAGGCGATCCACATTGGCCTGGCGCAGCAGCGCCGCCGCCTGATCATTGCTCAGATGCCCCAACATTCCCCCCACCCGACGTTTCAACGACGGCGGATAGGGGCCGTGGACCAGCATCTGCGCATCATGGTTGCATTCCAGCACCAGCGCATCGCAGTCCTGGTAGGCGTCCACCACATGGGGGGTAATGGCCCCCAGATCGGTGAGCACGCCCAGGGTGCGGCCCTGCCAGGTAAAGCGGTACTGGCAAGGCTCGCGGGCATCATGGGGCACCAGGACCGGCAGAATCTGCAACGCCCCTACGGTAAAGGCACGCCCCGGCCGCACTTCCTGCCAATTAGCACCGCTGAGACTGGTGCGTTTGCCCTGTACAGCGCTGGCGGTGCCAAAAGAGCTGTAGACCGGGCAACCGGTCTTGCGGCCCAACGCCCCGGCACTGCGGATATGGTCGCCATGCTCATGGGTAACCAGAATGGCACTGAGCTGATCCGCCGCCAGCCCCAGTCGTGCCAGCCGCTGCTCGGTTTCCTTGACGGTAAACCCGCAGTCGATCAACACCAGAGTGTCGTCCGCTTCCACCAGGGTGGCGTTGCCCTTACTGCCACTGCCCAGGGATGCCAGCCTCATAATACTTAATTCAATTCTTCAAAAATGCGTTCAAGAATGGCCTGGCCCGGCGTTTTTTCCACCAGCGCGGAGCCTTCTTCATTCAATACCGCCACCTGAATACCATTGGTGGTATGGCTCAGTTTCAGTTGAGCCGTCTTGGCGTCCAGGGTATAGCGCTCCGGCACCTTCAGGTAATAAATCCCCACCTCACGGTCCCGGTCGCTGATCTTCAGGTCGGTGTTACCCAGGGCGTCGCCCACGTACTCCCAGGCCCAGGCAAAGCGAGTAGACATCATGATAATCGGATAGCCGTTACCATCACGGGCCAGAATCGCCTTCGAGGACGCATCCTTGGGGGCCGGTTGCTGTGACTTTTCCTCGTCAGCGCCACCCAGAACTACCAGCTGGGGCGGTTTGGGCACCTCAAAACGTTTCTCATCTTCACCACGGCCCACCAGGCGTTCTTCCTGACGCGGGACCGCATAAAGCGGCTGCTCGCCGATGAATACGCCGTCTTCAGGAACCTGGATAGGCTCCAGCATTTGCGCATTGCGATAATTCAGGCTGCTGTCCGGCAACCAGCTACAGCCGGATGCTGCGGATACCACCAGGGCGAGCGTTAACGCCGCTTTCTTCATTTAACCTCCAGCAGGCCACATTGACGCATGGTCTCACGCAAACGCGGCTGGGCCGCTTCTGACAGCGACACCAACGGCAGGCGGATACCAAGGTCAATCAGGCCCATTTCATACAGTGCCCATTTCACCGGGATCGGACTGGCTTCAATAAACAGATCACGATGCAGGGGCTCAAGTTCCGCATTTAATACACGGGCCTGGTCCGCGTCACCGGCCAGGGCCGCTTCACACATGGCCGCCATCTTGGCCGGGGCCACATTGGCGGTCACCGAGATATCACCGTGACCACCGGCCAGGATGAAGTCCATGGCGGTAGCGTCGTCACCGGAGTAGAGCATGAAGTCGTCACCGCAACGCTCGCGGATTTCACGGGCCCGCTCCAGGTTACCGGTGGCTTCCTTGATGCCGATAATATTGGGCACCTTGCTCAGCCGCTCCACGGTTTCCGGCAACAGATCACAGGCGGTGCGGCCGGGCACGTTGTAGAGAATCTGCGGAATATCCACCGCCCGGGCCACCGCCAGATAATGCTGGTAGAGGCCCTCCTGGGGCGGCTTGTTGTAGTAAGGCGTTACCAACAGGCAGGCATCGGCGCCGTCACGCTTGGCGTCACGGGTCAGACGGATGGCTTCTTCGGTGTTGTTGGCGCCGGTACCGGCGATCACCGGGATGCGGCCCTTGGCCGCGGCCACCACCTCACGAATCACACTGTCGTGCTCTTCAAAACCCAGGGTGGCGGATTCACCCGTGGTGCCCACCGCCACGATGGCGTGGGTGCCCTGCTCCACATGCCAGTCCACCAGGGCGCGCAAGCGCTCCCAGTCTACTGCTCCGTCTGCGCGCATGGGGGTTACCAGCGCTACAATGCTGCCACGGATCATGCCTGTCTCCTGTTTTGCGCCAATGGGGCGCAATCGCGATTATTCCGGTGCACCGGACCGAAGGGCGCTATGGTAAACCTCGAAAACGCTGGACGCCAGACGCCTGACACCCAACCGCCTTCCCGGCAGAGCCTGGCCGCGGCTGCTTTACGGCCATTCCAGTGGAAACAGACTGAAGCGAGTCACGAGGTGCGAGTGACGAGTTTCGAAAAGACAAACCCGGTGTTGCCTTTCAAAACTCGTCACTCGCACCTCACCATGGCTTTTCAGGGTCTCCTCATATTCCTCAAGGTCTCTGCACACCCTTCAGAAAACCTCTAAACTCTGACCACACAACAAGACAATGCCTGCGGAGCGCATCATGGAACAACTCATCGTTATCTCAGCCCTGGGTTCAGACCGCCCGGGCATCGTGGAGTCCCTTTCCCGGGCGGTATTGGAACACAACGGCAATATCCTCGACTCTCGCATGACCGTGCTGGGCGGTGAATTTGCCGTACTGATGCTGGTGTCCGGCAGCGATGCCACCCTGGAGCGCCTGGAAACGGACCGGGACAACCTGGCCAACGAACTGGACCTGCTGATCACCCTGAAACGTACCCGCCCACGCGATCTGCAGGCCCGCGCCCTGCCCTACGAGGTAGAGGTGGTGGCCATGGACAACCCGGGCATCGTCCACGAAATCGCCAACTTCTTTTCCCGGCGCAGCATCAACATTGATGACCTGCATACCGGCACCTATGCCGCTCCCCACACCGGCACCCGCATGTTCAGCCTTCACCTGGTACTGAGCATGAACGCGGAACAATCGGTGGCCGAATTACGTGAGGCCTTCCTGGACTTCTGCGAGGCGCGCAACCTGGATGCCACCATGACGCCGAAACGCTAGGGAATCACTAAGCGTTTCACTCACTCGGCAAAACCATCAACATCATGAAAGAGAAGCGGACCCGATATGGCACATCCCAAAATTGGTAACCTGGCCCCCAACTTCAAACTGCCCGATCAGGACGGCAATCCGGTTGAATTGAAATCCTTCAAGGGCAAGAGCCCGGTGGTGATTTTCTTCTACCCCAAGGCACTCACCCCGGGTTGTACCACCCAGGCCTGCGGCATTCGTGATACCAAAGCTGAGCTGGAAAAACGTGGTGTGGTGGTATTCGGCATCAGCCCGGACCCGGTTGCCCGCTTGCCCAAATTTATCGACAAGCATGATCTGAACTTCACCTTATTGTCCGATGAGGACCACGCCACCGCGGAAAAATACGGTTGCTGGGGAATGAAGAAGTTCATGGGCAAGGAATTCATGGGGCTCATCCGCACCACCTTTATCATCGGCAAGGACGGCAAACTGCTGAAGGTAATGGACAAGTTCAAAACCAAGAGCCATCACGAGGATCTGCTAGCAGAGCTGGACGAACTGGGAATCTAGAGAGCCTCTGAATCAACAGCATTTCCACCACAGAGGGCACAGAGATCACTGAGGGAAAGACAGATTGTTCTCTGTGATCTCTGTGTCCTCTGTGGTAAATACCGCTCTTCAGATTTTGGATTATTGCGCCGACGACTCCTTCAGCTCTGCATCAGGGTAAACCGCCTGACTGGGCCAGGCATTGATCACCGCCTTGATCAAGGTCGCCAGCGGGATAGCAAAGAACACCCCCCACAATCCCCACATTCCCCCGAACAGAAGAATCGCGGTAATGATCGCCACAGGGTGAAGATTCACCGCTTCCGAGAACAGCAGCGGCACCAGAATATTGCCATCGATAAACTGGATGACGCCGTAAATCACCATCACCAAGGCAAAGTCCCCGCTCCAGCCAAACTGCACATAGGCCGCCGCTGCCACCGGCAGGGTTACCACCGTCGCGCCGATATAGGGCACTACCACGGACAACCCTACCAGCACCGCCAGCAACACGGTGTAGTGCATGCCCAGCAGCAGGAAAGCGATAAAGGTGGCACTGCCAACCAGCAGGATCTCGATGGCCTTGCCGCGCACATAGTTGGCAATCTGATCATCCATCTCATGCCAGACGTGATCCAGAATCCGGCGCCGACGAGGCAGGAAACGCATCAGCCAGTTGATGATGGTTTCCCGATCCTTCAGGAAAAAGAACACCAGCAATGGCAGCAATACGCGGAACACCAGCACCTCCACCAGGTTAGGAATAGACGCCAGCGACAGGGTCAGCACCCCCTGCCCGGCTTCCGCCACCTGACGCTGTATCACCGCCACAATCGAATTGACCTGCTCCATGGAGATCACTTCCGGATAATGTTCCGGTAACTGTCTGAGCCAGGTTTCCCCATTCTTCAGCAGATACGGCAACTGGTCCTGCACCAGCAGCAAGGTCTGCCGCCATACCATGGGCAGCAGCACCACAAGGGTGGCAATCAGCAAGCCCAGAAACAGGGTAAAAACCAGATTCACCGCCAGCAGACGACGCATGCCTCGACGCTCCAGCCCGGCAACCAGCCCCTGCATCAGGTAAGCAATCACGATCGATGCAAGCACTGGCGCCAACATGCCACCGAAAAACAGAATGACCAGCCCGGCCGCCAGCAATACCACCAGCAGATATACTGCCTCCTCGTCGGAGAAGTACCGTTCGGACCAGTTTTTGAGAATACGTAACATCAGCTCTCCTGTTCGCCACGACGAATCACAAAGGCATAGTGGCCCTTATTTTCGCCCATGCGAACCAGCTCGTGGCAGGATTGTCTCAAATAGGCGGGAATGTCATCGGCAGAAGCCGCATCGGTGGCGATCACCTCCAGCAGCTGCCCCGGTTTGAGATGCCTGAGCGCCTGCCGGGTCTTCAACAGCGGCATGGGACATTGCAGGCTGGAGGCATCAATCTGCTGGTCAATAGGCAGGTCGCTCATATGGGCGCTTCATTCGTCTCTAGTCTAACGGCATTATAGTCACAACCCGGCGATGGAATAAGGGTCGGTCTGTGTCGGCCGGCACAAATAATCATGGGAGCACCTACTTGAAGTTTTTGCTACGCACTCTCTTGTTGTTGAGTTGTTGCACCCTGGCGGCCACCAGCGCCAATGACGACTTGCCGGTGCTCGGTGACCCCACCGCCGCGCTGATGTCCGCCGACCAGGAATACCGGCTGGGCCGGGGCTGGCTGCGCAGCCTGCGCGGGCAGACCTCGATCATGTCCGACCCACTGGTGCAGGAGTATGTGGAAAGCCTGGTCTACCGGCTTGCGTCCTACAGTGATCTGAAAGAACCCAATCTCGACATCGTGGTCATCAACAGTCGCCAGATAAACGCCTTTGCAGTACCCGGCGGCGTGATCGGCCTTAACGCCGGGTTGTTCCTCAATGCCCGTGACGAAGACGAGGTGGGCGGCGTAGTGGCCCACGAAATCGCCCACGTAAGCCAGCGGCATTTTGCCCGCCGCTACCTGGACTCCAAGAAGATGAACACCGCCGTGCTGGCCGCCATGCTGGCCAGCCTGGCAGTCGCCATTGCCGGTGATGGCGAAGCGGGTATGGCGGGTATCGCTGCCACCCAGGCCGGTGCCATCCAGGCACAACTGGCCTACTCCCGCCATAACGAGCGGGAAGCGGACCGGGTAGGCATGCAGACCCTGGTCGCCGCCGGCATGGATCCGGATGCCATGCCCCGTTTCTTCGAACGCATGCACAACAGCCAGCGTTTTTCCGGTGATCCTCCCGAGTTCCTGCTCACTCACCCGGTCACCGAGAGCCGTATTGCCGACAGCCGTTCCCGAGCGCGGGCGTTGCCCACACCGCGTCGCAACCCCTCCGTGCACTTCCTGCTGGTACAGGCACGGCTGCAGGCCGCCTTCATTCAGGGCGATGATCATGCCATCGACCATTTCCGCCAATACAGCAACGAACACAATGCCCTGGGTCTGCAGGCCGCCCGCTACGGACTGGCGCTGAGCTATCTGCGTGCCGACCACTATGACCAGGCCAGAACAATCATGCAGGCACTTGCCGAGGAACACCCGGACCAGCTGTGGTTCCGACTGGGACTGGTAGAAGTGGCGATGGACGAAGGCAACTACGACGTGGCTATCAGCCAGGCGGAACGGGTACTGGATCTGTCACCGAACAATTACCCGGCGTCCATTTTGCTGAGCAAAGCCCTGCTGCGCAGTGAGCAACCGGCCAGAGCCCTTCCCCTGCTCAAACCGCTGCTGGGAGACCGCCCCAACAACCCGTATCTCTGGGAGCTGGCCGCCGACGCCTACGGCAACAGCGGCGACAAGGTTCGCGCCCTGCACGCACGGGCAGAAAGCCAGTTCCTGCGTGGCAGGGATCAACAGGCGATGCAGCAGATGGAATACGCCTTGCGGGATGCGGAAAATGACTTTGCGCTGTACAGCAAGCTCAATGGCCGGCTGCAAACCATGAAGAGATTATCGCAAGAGGAATTCTAGGCCCGTTGGCGGGCACGCCGGGAAAGTGGCGAGGGAGATCACGGGGCGCGGCTGCAATGGAACGTTAGCGAGTTGCGAGAGACGAGTTGCGAAAGGCAATAGCGGTTATGCCTTTCGCAACTCGCCACTCGCTTCTCGTGACGGGCAATCTTCTCGCCGGGCTTCTGACGTGCTCTACCCTTTCAGCGATTTGCCGAAATCCAGCATGCGGTTGAGCGGCACCATGGCTTTGTCTGCCAGCTCCGGATCGACGAAGATTTCCTGGCCCATGCCATTGTCGTCTTCCAGCACCGCCAGCATGTTCTGCAGGCCATTCATGGCCATCCACGGACAATGGGCACAGCTACGGCAGGTGGCACCGGAGCCGGCAGTAGGCGCCTCCAGGAAGGTCTTGCCTGGGGCAAGCTGCTGCATCTTGTAGAAGATGCCCTTGTCCGTGGCGACAATGAAGGTGTCGTTATCCATCTCGCAGGCGGCCTTGATCAACTGCGAGGTAGAGCCCACCACATCCGCCATTTCCACCACCGGCGCCGGGGATTCCGGGTGTACCAGAATGGCAGCGTCCGGGTAGGCCGCTTTCAGATCGTGCAGCCCCTTGGCCTTGAATTCCTCGTGCACGATGCAGGCACCATCCCAGCACAGTACATCCGCACCAGACTTGTCGCGCACATAGCTGCCCAGGTGCTTGTCCGGGGCCCAGAGAATTTTTTCGCCGTTGCGGTCCAGATGCTCAATCAGCTCCACCGCAATGGAGGATGTGACCACCCAATCGGCACGCGCTTTCACCGCCGCCGAGGTATTGGCATACACCACCACGGTTCGATCCGGATGCTGGTCGCAGAAATCGGCAAATTCGTCCTCAGGACAACCGATATCCAGCGAGCAGGTCGCTTCCAGGGTAGGCATGAAAACGCGTTTTTCCGGGCTGAGAATCTTGGCGGTCTCGCCCATGAACTTGACCCCGGCCACGATCAGAGTGGACGCCGGGTGCTCCTTGCCGAAGCGGGCCATTTCCAGGGAATCGGACACGCAGCCACCGGTTTCTTCCGCCAGGGACTGGATTTCAGGATCGGTATAGTAGTGGGCCACCAGTACCGCGTCGCGCTGGCGTAACAATTCCTTAATGCGCTGGCGGTAGGATGCACGCTGCTCCTCGCTGAGCGAGTCTTCGTGTACCACCTTGGCCAGATGGGCCTGTACCAGTGCTTGTGCCTCTGCAGTCATTGGCTTCACCGCCTGGGGTTTCCCCCTGATATCAATAACTTAGGTAATAACCAGGAAATCAGGGCGGGCATAATACCACAACGTGACACCAGGGCGGCGCCACGTTGATACCCTTAAGCGTTAAAATGCGCCCGGATGGGCGGCTTTTCAAGATGCCGGGCGATAGTCCGGGCCGGCAGCGACCAGATGCACCGTGCTGATGGCGCGCTCCAGGAACGCTCCCTCGCAGTAACACAGGTAGTAATCCCACATACGGATAAAGCGCTCGTCAAAACCCAGCTCCCGGACTTTCGGCAAGGTCGCCAGAAAACGCTGGCGCCAATGATGCAGGGTCAGGGCGTAGTCATGGCCGATATCATGGAGTTCCGTGGCGACCATGCGGGTATGCTCCGTCAGATGCTGGCACATCACTGACACACTGGGCAGGAATCCACCGGGGAAAATATAGCGTTTGATGAAGTCGACCTGCTTGCGTGCATGCTCGTAGCGTTGATCCGGCACAGTGATGGCCTGCAATACCAGTTTACCATCCGGTTTGAGCCTTTCCCCGAGCACCTGAAAATAGCCAGGCAGAAACTCCGCCCCCACCGCTTCGATCATCTCCACGGACACCACCCGATCATACTGACCGGTGAGCTCCCGATAATCCTCTTCCAGCACCGTCACTTTGCCCTCAAGTCCCTCAGCCTGAACTCTCTCACGGGCATGGCGAGCCTGCTCCCGGGAAATGGTGGTGGTGGTGACCTGGGCACCATGATACTTGGCCGCATGAATGGCGAGACCGCCCCAGCCGGTGCCGATTTCCAGCAATGTCATGCCCGGGGTCAGTGACAGGTACTGGCAGATTTTTTCCAGCTTGTAGTCAGAGGCCTCTTCCAGCGTGGCGTCCGGGCGGGGAAACACTGCACTGGAGTACATCATGCTGCGATCGAGAAACAGGCTGAAGAAATCGTTGCCCAGATCATAGTGGGCAGAGATGTTACGACGTGAGCCCTGCAGGGAATTCCGGTTGTAGCGGTGCAACATTTTCAGGGCAGGCCTGGACAGCAATGCCATGCCTCCTTCCAGGGATTTCATGGCGTCCACGTTGGCGGCAAAGTAACGGATCACTGCCACCAGGTCCGGGCTATCCCAGCCTTTTTCCATGTACGCTTCCGCCGCGCCCAGGGCGCCGCCACTCATCATCATGGTATAGGTGCGCCAGTCGCGCAGACGAATAGTGGCCGCTTCGCTGTGAGAATGGCTACCGAGAACGACCTGATTGCCATCGGGTTCATGAATACGGAGAGCACCGTGCGGCAGGGCATTGAGCCGAGCCAGCACCAGCTTGCGAGCCACGGTCTGTGGCCAGCTCATTGTCACACTGTGTTGTAGTTGATTTGTTGTGGCTTTTTCGCCAGACAGCATGCGGTCAATCTCCGTACCGATTGTTACTGTTTTTACCGGGGTGAGAATGAAATCTCGCCCCCTTGCGCCAGAGCCGGAATGCCTGCCAGTAAATGGCACGCATTGTCGCCACACCCTGAGCACCGAAGCGGAAGATCACCGACCCCATGTTACCTTTGCCGGCGTCTTTCAGGTCCAGCTGCAAACCAGCCACAAACACGACCTGATCTTCCTTTCTGTCTTCCAACATTAGACGCAAACCGGGTAAGGCCACGTGAAGATGCCAGTGGTAATCCAGCGCCATGGGCAGAAAGGGGGACACATGGAAGGCTTTGGGATGGCTCACCACCCAGTCCCCTTGTTCGTTTTTTTGCAGGTTCAGGGGGTAGAAATGTCGCTCTCGCCAGGGGGTGTTCTGTACTTCCGCCAGCATGCTGTCCGGCTGATCGCTGTCCCCGGAAAAATGCAGGTACAACACCAGAGGATTGAACAGGGTGCCCAGGGTGCGCCACTGGCCCAGCATCACCACCCTGCCCCCATGCCAATCGAGACCCAGCTCTACGGCTTTTTCTCGCACCTTGTCATTCAGGCTATCCGGGCGCGCATCGACAAAATCGCTGTCGCGAAACACCACCAGCCGCCAACGCCGCCCCCAGGCCGGATGCCGGGCCAGCATGGCGTCCACTTCCGCCAGATCACACCAGACCATCCACAGCGGGTAATGAAACCCATGACGGAATGGCACCAGGCGCTGGTGCCATACCTTGCCCCTCGCTATCGCCTGGGTAATCACGGTGCAGACTCCGGGGACAATTCACGCACCACGTTCAGGGCCGACACCACGCCGTCTTCATGGAACCCATTGCGACACCAGGCACCGGCATACCAGGTGCGCCTTTCACCATTGCCCGCCAGTAGCGTTTCACAGGCCGCCACCGTGTCCGGGGTGAACAAGGGGTGGGCAAAGTGATAGCGGGCGATGATTTTTTCCGGGTCAATTTTGTCCGTGGCATTCAGGGTCACGCAGAAGGTTTCCGGGGCCTGGATGCCCTGCAGAATATTCATGTCATAGGTGACCTGTACGCGCTCCTGATCGTCATTGAAAAGCAAAGCATTCCAGCTTGACCAGACCCGCTGCCGCCGAGGTAGCAAGCGAATATCCGTGTGCAACACCACCTCATTATCCTGATAACCGAGCCGGGACAGGCAATCGGTCTCGCGGCTATCCGGGTCATCAAGCAGAGCCATGGCCTGATCGCTGTGGCAGGCAAGAATCAGCTGATCAAACTCTCGCTGTTCACCGTTCACCGTGAGAGTGACACCCTGCTCATGACGGCGTACCGCACTCACCGCTGAACGGGTGTGAAAACGGGCTGAACACTGCTCCACCAGGGGTTTCACATACTGATTAGAGCCCCCCGGCACCACATACCACTGGGGCCGGTTGGTGAGCGAAAGCAGGCCGTGATTCTGGAAAAAGCGAATAAAGAACTTTGCCGGGAACACTTCCATCTGTTCCAGGGAGCAGGACCAGATGGCCCCGCCCATGGCGAGAATATAATCACGACAGAAACGTTCCCCGTAACCGTGCCGGCGCAGGTATTCACCCAGCGGCATTTCCCCCGCCTCGCTATCCAGCAACCCGGGGGCATTGCGATTAAAACGCAGGATGTCGCCGATAAAGCGCCAGTGGGATGGGCTCAGCAGATTGCGCTTCTGGGCAAAAATCCCGCCCAGCCCATCGCCGGAATATTCCAGCCCGTTGCGCTGGTCGCTGACGGCAAACCCCATGGCCGTGGGTTGGCCCTGCAAGCCCAGCTCACCCAGCAAGCGCAGATAGTTGGGATAGGTGCGGTCGTTGAACACAATGAAACCCACATCAATGGCGTAGTCACCATGCTCCCGGCTCACCGGTACGGTACAGGTGTGGCCGCCGAGATAGTCGTTGGCTTCGAAGACGTCCACCTGATGATGTCGGGAAAGATACCAGGCGGCGGTCAGGCCACTGATACCCGCGCCGACGATGGCAATACGCTGACTCATGCCTGTTCCTTTCTGTTAGTGGGACTGTGGTTACTGTCGTCGTACTGGGCCTTGGCGGCCTTGAAGGCCTCGGTGACCCGCTCGCGTACACCGGCATGGGGCACCACCGGCGGCGGATAGTCGGGTGCCAGCAACGGTTGTTTCCAGGGTTCGTGGACGGTCTTGTTATCCAGCTCGCGCAATGCCGGCACCCAGCGGGCAATAAACTCGCCCTGGGCATCGAAACGCTGGCTCTGGCGGACCGGGTTGAAGACGCGAAAGTACGGCACCGCGTCGGTACCGGAGGACGCACTCCACTGCCAGCCACCATTGTTGGCGGCAAAGTCTCCATCGATCAGATGCTGCATGAAGAAGCGCTCCCCCAAGCGCCAGTCCAACCACAGGTGCTTGCTGAGAAACATGGCCGTCACCATGCGCAGGCGATTATGCATCCAGCCGGTGGCCAGCAATTGCCGCATGGCCGCATCCACCAGCGGGTAGCCGGTGCGCCCTTCGCACCAGGCCTGGAACAAATCAGGGTCCCGGGACCACTGCAGCAACTCGGTTTCCGGCCGAAAGGCACCGCCGCGACTGACCCGGGGAAAACGGGCCATGATCTGGCGATAGAAATCTCGCCAGGCCAACTCGCCAATCCAGCAGCCAGCCCCGTCCCGGGCACCGGCATCGGCCATGGCCAGGGTGGCCGCCCGGTAGCAACTGGCCGGTGACAGCGTGCCCGCAGACAAAGCGGCTGAAAGGGCACTGGTGGCCGGTTGCGAAGGGAAATCACGATGCTTGCGATAACCGGCCAGATGATGCTCGGCAAAATGATCCAGTTGTTTCAATGCCGCTGCCTCGCCCGGTTGCCAGTGACGGGTCAGGGAGTCAGGCACTGTCAGCTTGTTGAGAGCACTTTCCACCACTCCTTTGCCCACAAAGCGGCCGTTACCGGCGCGAACTGCAGGCAAGGCGGCCACTGGCTCAAAATGGCTGTCGAGCCACACATCCCAGCGTTTTTTAAAGGCGCTGAAAACCGTGTATGGCGTTCCCTTGCCGGTGTTCAGGGTCCGCGGGGGCACCAGCACGCTGTCATCAAAGCCGGTTATTTGTACCCCCAGCGGCTCTAGCGCCTGGGCCACCGCCCGGTCCCGGTTCAGTTCGTTAAGCGGGTACTCGCGGCTGCAGAAGAGACGTTCAATGCCGTGCTCCCCCACGAAGTCCGCCAGCTGCCCGGGCACGGCGGCAAAGTCGCCGGCGTCCAGCACATGCAGATCCACACCCCGCTCTGCCAGGGCATCGCCCAATTCGAGCAGGCTTTGCAGCACATACCAGCGACGTAGCGGCGCCACATCGTGGTTGTCCCATTGCTGCTCACAGAGAAAATAGACGGCGATAACCGGTTCATCCCGCTCCAGCGTCTGCTGCAAGG
Source organism: Alcanivorax sp. (assembly GCF_051117345.1). Classification (GTDB taxonomy): domain Bacteria; phylum Pseudomonadota; class Gammaproteobacteria; order Pseudomonadales; family Alcanivoracaceae; genus Alcanivorax. The sequence continues at coordinate 3,554 of NZ_JBNPEC010000214.1, read as the reverse complement.
CACGGTGTGAGTGGATACGTAGATCGTTGCGATACCAGAGCAGATTCATAAAACGTCTCTATCCCCTTCCAGGGCCAACAATTGTTCCGCCACCGCCTGACGGTCCCCGGTGAGCCTGGTCACACAGGCCGGCGGCGCGTCCACTAGCCGGCCCCAGCAGGCCACAGGCCAGGGCTGGTTCTGTTGCGGCCAGAGACGCTGGCGCTGGCTGGCGGTAGGCCAGCGATCAATCACCCAGAGCACCCCGCAGGGCTGACGATCGGCCAGCAGCGCACTCAAGGCATCCACGTCCACGTCTCGTTGCAAGCACCACAAAGGACGCTGCAGCACCATGGCCAGCTCCAGCGCCGGCAACACGTCCCCCACTGGCACCAGTAGCCAGCCAAACTCCCGCCGCTTGGGCGACAGCGACAAGGCACGAGCGGCCCACTTCTGGGTCAGAACGGCTTCCAGCAAGGCCAGATGGGCGGACAGGGAGGGGCTTCCGGCGAGCTGCTCACGCAGGGGATCGCTGAGTTCGCGGATCACCTGAATATGACTGTAGTCGGCCAGGAGCCGGTTGAGCAGTTGCTCCAGACGCCGCCCATTCATGGTCTCCAGCGCCTGTAACGCATCCTGGCGTGCCTGGGCCCAGGGCACGCCGTTATCGGCTGACAGCAGCGGCTCCTGCTCCCCTGACAGCAAGGACGCCACCTGGCTGATGGGCACGCCCTTTTCCACCCAATGAACAATGCGCCGGATCTGGTCCACTTCGGCGGATCGGTAACGGCGATGGCCCTTGGCGGTGCGCTCCGGCTTAAGCAGGCCATAGCGGCGCTCCCAGGCACGCAGGGTAACCGGGTTGACGCCACACTGCTCACTGGCCTGCTGGATGGTCAGCACGTCGCTCATACCCGGTTTCTCAGCCCCAGGTCATCCGGGTAAGGCGACAGATACCCCTGCTTTTCCAGATAGGGCTGGGGCACCTTGCGCATGCCGCCACGCAGCAAGGTCATGGGGACGATCAACGGTACTTCCTCGCGCAGGTATGCCTCGATCTGTTCGTTGATCAACGCCCTGTCGGTAACGCTGAGGCCCTCACGCAAAAAACCCGCCAGGTGTTGCAAGGTATTCACATGTGCACCACGGGATACCCGCTTCTTCATGGCGACCATCAGGGCGTGGATGTATTCCTCGGCAATGTCCTCCAGCGGACGGCTTTTCAGATCGCTGAGCAAGGGACCCAGCTGGCGATAGGTTTTCTGACAATGGGCTAACAGCTGGAATTTGTGCCGACTGTGGAAGTCGATCAGCCGCTGGGCGGTGAGCCCCTGCTCACGGAGCTGGCACCAGTCATCGTAGAGGAACACCCGCTCGATAAAGTTCTCCCGCAGGGTATCGTCATTGAGCCTGCCCTCTTCTTCCAGGGGCATGAGCGGATAATGGGTCTGCAACGCTGCGGCAAACAGGCCACTGGCATCACGATGCTGCACATTGCCGTCATCGTTATAGACGCGAATGCGCTCCATGCCGCAACTGGGCGATTTGGCCATCAGGATATAGCCCCGCAATGGCGCCAGGGTAGGCATGGTGCGGATGATGAAATCCTGCATCAGGTCGGTATGGTCGCGACGCCCATCGGTAGTGATCAGTCGCAGCTCTGCTCCCTGTTCGGCAAGATGCATGGCTTTACGCGGCGCACTGAGGCCTGCCCCCATCTCCGGGCACAGGGAACGAAACTCGAAATAGCGGGACAAAACGCCAGTGCAGTAGCGGGAATGCTTGTGCCCCTTATCGTGGCGCACTTCCAAGCCCAGCAAACAGGCGCTGATACCGACCGGGATTTTTGCGGAGCTGTCCATGTGTCACCCCATACCTGTACAAGAAATGATGTTTGTACAAGTTTAGACCGGTGTACAGTCAACAACCCGTGAAGCTCTCATTCAGGCCTCTCTCCTGCACCGGTTCCTGAAGGTGCAATCTCGGGCAGCTATGCTTATACTGCCAAAAAAACTGACCATATGGACAGTGCAATGCGTATTCTTGTGTGTGGCGGGCGGGATTTTTCCGATCAGGCATTACTGGCCCGCAGCCTGGCCCGGCTGCTACGTGACAACACCTTCAGTCTGCTGATCCACGGCAACGCCAGTGGCGCGGATCGACTGGCCAGCCAGTGGGCCCACGACAGCGGTGTGGACCAGGTCAGCTACCCGGCCAACTGGGTAGCCCACGGTCGCGCTGCCGGCCCCATGCGCAACCGCCGCATGCTTCACCACGGTCGACCCCAGGCTGTAGTGGCTTTCCCTGGCGGTCGTGGCACTGCCAATATGATTCAACTGGCCGAGGATGCCGGCCTGCCGGTCTGGCAGCCCGCCCTGGACGGCGAAGATGGCCTGCCCACGCCCCAGGGGCTGGTGGCACGCTGAAGAAAATCTGATCCGCCACAGAGGACAGAGGAAAGTGCATAACCTCTGTGTTCTCTGTGGCCTCTGTGGTGAGAATCGGGTTTTGCCGAGACCAATATGTGTCGACGGGAGAACAAAAGAAGGGAATCGGGACAGGGCTGAAACGAAAAAGGGCCCGCCATAGGCGAGCCCTTTTAAATTTGGTGGGTCGTGCTGGATTCGAACCAGCGACCAATTGGTTAAAAGCCAACTGCTCTACCAACTGAGCTAACGACCCGCTCCCGAAGGAGGCGCAAATAATACGGATTTATTTCCGGGAGACAAGGGGAAAACCGATTTTTTTTCCCCTTTACTGATAGTTTGTTGGATCTTTGACCAATGCCTCTTCAAAGCCTTGCTTACGAAGGCGGCAACTGTCGCATTTGCCACAGGCATTGCCATTCTCGTCAGCCTGGTAGCAGGACACCGTGAGCCCATAATCCAGCCCCAGGGTGGTGCCCTGCTGGATGATCTGCGCCTTGCTCAAGTGCATCAGTGGAGTCTCCACGCTGATCGGGCTGCCTTCCACACCGGCCTTGGTGGCCAGATTTGCCATGGTCTGGAACGCTTCAATGAAAGCGGGGCGGCAGTCCGGATAGCCGGAATAGTCCACCGCATTGACGCCGATGTAGATCGCTTCAGCCTCCACCACTTCCGCCAACCCCAGGGCCAGGGAAAGAAAAACGGTGTTACGGGCCGGCACGTATGTCACCGGAATCCCGTCACCGCCCTCTTCCGGCACGTCAATAGAGTGGTCAGTGAGCGCTGAGCCACCGATATTGCCCATGCCCAGCTCGATCACCCGATGGCTGAGCGCCCCCAGGGCAGCGGAGACCCGCTCGGCCGCATCCAGCTCTGAACGGGTCCGCTGGCCGTAGTCAAAGGCAATGGTGTGGCACTGATAGCCCTGATCCCGGGCGATGGCCAGGCAGGTCGCCGAGTCCAGACCACCGGACAGCAATACCACGGCTTTTTTCATTGATGGCTCTCCTTCAACCCGTTGACTAGCGCCCGCGGGCGTCATTCCAGAGTAGTTTGTGCAGTTGCAGCTGGAACCGAACCGGACGGCGATCAGCCGCGGACCAGTCCGCGCGGTCCACGGGCTACATCTCCACCGTCTACGGGGACAAC
>NZ_JBNPEC010000179.1:0-4428 GCF_051117345.1 Alcanivorax sp. | reverse complement strand
CAGTAGTGCAGTCATTCCGGTCATGATGAGGCCCTTTCACGCATAAAAAGCCAGCGTGGTGAGGGGTAGGGCAAGGTGGCGTGAAGTGCTCGGTTAGTTATGGGGGCGCGACGGCAATTTATGCGTATCCCCGATTGGCACCAAAGTCGGGTGGCTGCCCCGGATAGCGTCACCTATAGTCGAAGAACATCGCAATCTCAGGAGCCCTCATGACGGTACCCACCTATCAGGATATCGGTCATCAGATCACCCGTATCGACACCGCCATGGTGCACGAAGGGCTGGCGGCCTGTTATCTGCTTCAGGCGGATGAGGAATGCGCCATCATTGAAACCGGTACCCACAATACCGTACCGATCATTCTGGCGTTGCTGGAGGCCCGTGGTATCCAGCGGTCACAGGTGAAGTATGTGATCCCCACGCATGTGCACCTGGACCACGCCGGCGGTGTCGGAGGCCTGATGCGGGCGCTGCCGGTGGCGACCCTGCTGGTGCATCCTCGAGGCGCCCGCCACATGATTGATCCGGCAAAGCTAAAAGCCGGTGCCACAGCGGTATACGGTGAGGCCCAGTTTGCCGAGATCTACGGCGATATCATTCCCGTGGATGAGCGCCGGGTGCGCATCATGGGAGACGGTGATGAGGCCACCGTGGGAGGTCGCAAGTTGGTCTTCATCGATACGCCCGGGCATGCCCGCCATCATTTCTGCGTGTACGACCCGACGTCCCGTGGGATTTTTACCGGCGACACCTTTGGCCTGTCTTATCCGCCCCTGACCACCGCCAAAGGGCCTTTTATCTGCCCGACCACCACCCCGGTACAGTTTGATCCCCCGGCATTGAAGGCCTCCATCCGCAAGCTGCTGGCGCTGCAACCCCAGCGTATTTATCTCACTCATTACAGCATGGTGGAAAACCCGCACCCCCTGGGCGAGCGACTGCTGACCATGGTGGACGACTATGTGGCGCTGGCGGAAAACGTGGCGCCAACTGGCGACGATGATGCGCTGGAAGCGGCGTTGATGACGGCCATGAGGGCGTACCTGTTTCGCTGCGCCCGTGAGCACGGCTGCGAGATGTCAGACGAGCAACTGGAGGCAGTGCTGGGGCTGGATATCCAGCTCAACAGCCAGGGTCTGGCGGTGTGGTTGCAGTCCCGCTCCTGAAGAAAGCCGGACGCATGACTCCGTATCTTTAACGGGAATCGGGTTATCAGGCTTGCGGTGATCCGATTGTTGCTCGGCATGTTGTTATACTGCGGGCTCTTTTCTCCAAGACAGGCCTTTTTATGCGCGGTATGAGCCAGGACGTCACCCCCAAGCCCATCGACTGGTCCGTGCTGAAAACCCTGTTTCCCTATCTGCTGGAATTTCGTACCCGCATTGCCCTGGCGGTGGGCTGCCTGGTGCTGGCCAAGCTGGCCAGTGTGGGGCTGCCGTTTATTCTCAAGCACATCGTTGATGGACTGGATGCCAAGGATGCCAGCCAGCTGATCACTCTGCCGTTGGGGCTGTTGCTGGCTTACGGGGTAGTGCGTTTTTCCAATGTATTGTTCGGTGAGCTGCGCGACACCTTGTTCGGTCGGGTCACCGAGCGGGCCATGCGCCGGATCGGTCTTAAGGTGTTTCGGCATTTGCATGCCCTGGATCTGGACTTTCATCTCAACCGGCGCACTGGCGGGCTGTCCCGTGATATCGAGCGGGGTACCAATGGCATCAGTTTCCTGCTGCGTTTCATGGTGTTCAACATCCTGCCAACGCTGCTGGAAATCGGCATGGTAATCGGTCTACTGCTGTGGAATTACGATGCCTGGTTTGCGCTGATCGTGGCGGTCTCGGTGGCGGCCTATGTGGGTTTTTCCGTGTTCGCCACGGAATGGCGGTTGGCGTTTATTCGCGAAGCCAACCAGGCGGAATCCTCCAGCAGCACCCGTGCCATCGACAGCCTGCTCAACTACGAAACGGTGAAATATTTCACCAACGAGGACTTTGAAGCCCGCAACTATGACGAGAACCTGGAGCGCTGGGAGCTGGCACGGGGAAAAAACCGCTTGTCACTGTTCGCCCTCAATGCGGGGCAGTCCCTGATTATTGCCGCGGCCGTAACGGCAGCCATGGTGCTGGCGGCGGTGCAGGTGACCGACAAGGTGATGACCCTGGGTGACTTCGTGCTGATCAACGCCTTCATGATGCAGGTGTTCATGCCGCTGAATTTTCTCGGTTTTGTTTATCGGGAAATGAAGGGCGCCATGACCAATATTGAAAACATGTTTGCGGTCATGGATGTGAAACCCGGCGTGGTGGATCGCGAAGGTGCCACCGAGCTGGCCGTGGGCGACGGCGAGATCCGTTTCCATGATGTGCACTTCGGCTATGGCGATACGCGGGACATTATTCGTGGCGTCAGCTTTACCGTGCCGTCAAAACAGAAAGTGGCGATTGTCGGCAGTAGCGGGGCGGGAAAATCCACCTTGTTCAAGCTGTTATTCCGCTTCTATGACGTGAACAGTGGCGAGATTACCATCGATGGTCAGTCGGTTCGTCAGGTCAGCCAGACATCCCTGCGTGAGCAGATTGGTGTGGTGCCCCAGGATACCGTGTTGTTCAACACCAGTATCTTCGAGAACGTCCGTTACGGTCGTATTGATGCCAGTGACGAGGAGGTTCGCGAGGCCATACGTCTGGCTTATCTGTCCGACTTCGTCGCCTCCCTGCCGAAGGGAGAAAACACCATGGTGGGCGAGCGTGGCCTGAAACTCTCCGGTGGCGAAAAACAGCGGGTATCCATCGCCCGGGCGTTGCTCAAGCATCCGCCGATCATGGTATTCGATGAAGCCACCTCATCCCTGGACAGCCACTCGGAAAAAATCATTCTCAAGGCCATCCGCGATATTTCCCATCAGCAGACCACTCTGGTGATTGCCCACCGACTGTCCACCATCATGGATGCGGATCGCATCATCGTGCTGGACAACGGCCAGGTGGCAGAGCAGGGCAGCCATGCTGACTTGCTGGCGCGGGGCGGCTTGTATGCGCACCTGTGGGAAGTGCAGCAGCATGAGAGTGGAGACAGGGGCGCGGATTGAGGGTGCTCATAGCTTGGTAGAGCCCGTTGGTGCCTCTGGTGCCGGGCAGTGGCGGTTCCGTAGAAAACGGTAACCATGGCGGAGTAAAGGGCAAGACCTGAATGCCGTCGGCGGTTACCCTGTTGAGCAGAGACTATTCGAACCGGGAGCTGTTTTATGTCCGATGACACCTATACCCCACCTCGCGTCTGGAAGTGGGACCAGGCCAGTGGTGGCGCCTTTGCCAATATCAATCGTCCGATTGCCGGCCCAACCCATGACAAGGCTCTGCAAGTGGGCAAGCACCCCTTTCAGCTGTATTCCCTGGCCACGCCCAACGGGGTGAAGGTCACGGTGATGCTGGAAGAGCTGCTGGAGAAGGGCCACAAGGACGCGGAATATGATGCCTGGCTGATCAATATCCAGAATGGCGACCAGTTTGGCAGTGGCTTTGTGGAAGTGAACCCCAACTCCAAGATTCCCGCGTTGATGGATCACAGCGTTACCCCGCCACGCCGGGTGTTCGAGTCCGGCAACATCCTGCTGTATCTGGCAGAAAAGTTCGGTGAATTCCTGCCCACAGACCCGGGCAAACGGACCGAAGCGCTCAACTGGCTGTTCTGGCAAATGGGCAGTGCGCCCCTACTGGGGGGCGGCTTCGGTCATTTCTATGCCTATGCCCCGGAAAAATACGAATACCCGATCAATCGCTACACCATGGAGATCAAGCGTCAACTGGATGTGCTGGATCGTCAGTTGGCGGAAAACGATTATATCGCCGGTGACGAGTACACCATTGCCGATATGGCCATCTGGCCCTGGTATGGCGCGCTGGTGACCAACAAGGTCTATGAAGCGGCGGAGTTTATCGAAGCGCACACCTACAAGAATGTGCTGCGCTGGACTGAGCAAATCGGCGAACGGCCGGCGGTGCAACGCGGGCGTAAAGTGAATCGCGCCTGGGGAGACCCTTCCAGCCAATTGTGGGAGCGTCACGACGCCAGCGACTTCGAATTGCGTACGCTGGACAAGCTGCAAGCCAACCAATAACAGGGAGTGGTTGGCATGGTGAAAGCCCCGATCACGGGGCTTTCCATTTCGTCAGCCTATAGCGGGTTCACGAACAGCTGGTTGCGACCCTGAACCAGTTCTACTTCTCTGCCATCGCTGAATATCAGGGTGCTGCTACCGTCACTGTCGATGTCCAGATTGATGGCGCCCGCCAGGCAGCTATCGGTGACATCAATGGTCATGTGATGAATCTTCTCCAGCGACACGGGACGGGTGTTGCTGCCCGGTTGCAACGAGTACATGCTTCATGTTCGTTCCGTACTCATACAGGGTATAGGGTGAGTGCAACCGCC
>NZ_JBNPEC010000009.1:0-22505 GCF_051117345.1 Alcanivorax sp. | reverse complement strand
TTTTCCGGCAGGCCGCCGCCGGTGATGTGTGCCAGGGCATGTACCGGCACCTGCTCGATCAGTTTCAGCAGGGGTTTGACATAGATGCGGGTGGGTGCCAGCAGATGCTCCATCAGGGGCTGGCCTTCCAGTTCGATGTTGATATCGGACTGGGCCATGATGCGGCGAATCAGCGAATAGCCGTTGGAGTGGGGGCCGGAGGACGCGAGGCCGATGAGTTTGTCGCCGGCCTGGAGCTTGCTGCCATCCAGTACACCATCCTTCTCCACTACGCCCACGCAGAAGCCGGCCAGATCGTAATCCTCGCCCTCGTACATCCCTGGCATTTCTGCGGTTTCACCACCGATCAGTGCACAACCGGCCATTTCACAGCCTTCACCGATACCGGTGACGACGCTGGTGGCGGTGTCCACGTCCAGTTTGCCGGTGGCGTAATAGTCGAGGAAAAACAGGGGCTCGGCGCCACCCACGATCAGGTCGTTGACACACATGGCCACCAGATCGATGCCCACCTTGTCATGGCGACCGGTATCAATCGCCAGGCGCAGCTTGGTGCCAACCCCGTCGGTGCCAGCCACCAGAACCGGGTTCTTGTAGCGGCTGGGCAGCTCGCAGAGGGCGCCAAAACCGCCCAGACCGCCCAGCACCTCGGGACGACGGGTGCGTTTGGCCACGGGGGCGATACGTTTTACCAGCTCGTTGCCAGCGTCGATATCGACACCGGCGTCACGGTAAGTCAGCGGCCGTTTCTGATCGGTCATGGGGGGCTCCGGATTGGTGAAGGCGCGTATTTTAAGGGTGAGGGGACTATCTTTCCAGCCAAACCGGCAGAATTGCCGCTGGCAACACGCCGCACGCGGTGTGAACAGAAAACCTTTGTGCGATTGCAGTGTGTCTGGTGTCAGGCGTCTCGCGTCCCGGCGGGTTATCAGTGATAATAGCGCGCTTGAATTTTCAGGTTGGAATGGGCGGTCATGCGTTTTCTTGGAATCGTGGCATTGTTGTTGGGGTTGGTCCTTGGGGCCCAGGCAGACTCTCTGAATACAGTGGCGCTGACGGTGGAAGGCCGTGGCGAAACTCAGCGCCAGGAGGCTCTGCAGCAAGGGCTGAAGGACATGTTGGTGCGCCTGAGTGGCAAACAGCAGGTGCTTGAGCAGCCGGTAACAGAGCAGGCTCTGGCGCAGCTGGACCGCTGGGTCACTCGTTACGATTACGACGGTGATCAACTGATAGTCCGCTATGACACCCGCGGCCTGATGGATTTCATGGCAGCAGCAGGGGCGCCGGTATGGGGCTTTCCCCGTCCTCAGGTGTTGATCTGGCTGGTAGAGCAGGGCACCGGTCGTGGAGACATGGTGGCGGGAGAGCATGAACTGCGCGAGCACCTGGTTAGCGAAGCCCGGCGTCGGGGGCTATCCCTGGTGGTGCCCGAATGGGACAGCCAGGACCGCAATGCGGTGACCGTGGCTGATGTACGCGGCCGTTTCGATAACCAGCTGCTGTCCGCTTCCAACCGTTACCCTCATGAACTTGTTGTCGCCGCTGTTTTGTATGAAGGCTCGCCGGGCACGGTGAGCTGGCGAGTGTTGCAGGGCAAGAAGACCCTGGACCAGGGGCGTGAGGACAGTGCTTCCGCTGAACAGGCGGTGACGACGCTGGTGGATGCTGTGACCGATCAGCTTGCCCAGCGTTATGCGGTGACCAGCAGCGCTTCCGAGCGGCTCACCTTGTTGGAGGTCGAGCAGGTGGAAACGCTCGCTGATTGGCATCAACTACAGGCTTTCCTGGCAGGACTGAGTGGTATGCGTGCCGTCTCGCTGGTACAGGCCTCTGATCAGGGTGTGACTTTCGGCCTGGATTTCGGTGCCAGCGATTCCCAGCTACGTAGCCTGCTGGAGCTTTCCCGACAATTGCGCCCTTGTCCGGACGAGTTGGTCGCCGGGCCGCAGTGGCACTACTGCTGGCGTTCCTGATCCATGAGTGCACAGCTGCCCCTGGCGCTGCAATTGCGTGAGGGAAATGACCTTGCCAACTTCCTGCCCGGCCCCAACGGGGCCGCGCTGGCCGGTGTCCGTGAAGTGGTGCTGGGTGCAGACCGTCAGGCCTTTATCTGGGGCGGGTCACAACAGGGCAAGAGCCACCTGCTGGAAGGGGCGGTTCGTCTGGCCCAGCAGCAGGGCATGGATGCTTGCCTGTTGCCTGCCAGCGAATTGCTGCCGCTGGTGCCGGCGGTGTTGGAGGCCATGGAACAATTCGATCTGCTGGCGCTGGATGATTGTCAGCGTTTTGCCGGCGATCCGGCCTGGGAAGAAGCCCTGTTTCACCTTTATAACCGCCTGATGGCGCGGGGTGGGCACCTGCTGGTGACCGCCAATGCGTCCCCAACCGCCGCCGGCCTGTTGCTACCGGATCTGGCCACCCGGCTGGCCGCCGGGCCGGTATACAGGCTTGCCCCCTTGGCAGATGACGACCTGCAAAAAGTGTTACAGGAGCGGGCCAGGGCCCGTGGGCTGCGGATTGAACAGGATGTGGCTCACTATATCGTGTTACGCAGTGAGCGCAGCCCGGGGGCGCTGATGGTGCTGCTCGACCGTCTTGACCGCATGGCCCTCGCGCAACAACGCTCGGTCACTATTCCCTTTGTCAAGGATGCGCTGGGGTGGTAAAAAGGGTCGCTTAACGAAGAAGCAACAGTTTGCTACGCAAGTAACCGGTATATTGATGATTGATTACATCAGGTTACGTTTCCGGCGGTCAGAGAATTGCCGGGCTTGGATCCAGATTAGAACAATAACGCCAGGCACAAAAAAGCCTGCAGGAGCACAACATGCGCCACATCGCGCTTTGGCAAACCCTTGCGGGCTGCGCCCTTATTCTCGCAGCCGCCACTTCCCAGGCCACCGTTTACGACATAGAGACTTCTGACGACGTGGAGGTCACGGCAGTTCGTGTGGGCGACGGCGACGACACCAAATGGATGGTTACCAGCCAATCCGCTGGTGATTTCTGTTCCTTGCGTGAAGCATTGTATGCCATTAATTATCAGCAGGAGGTTGGTGCCTGTCAGGCCGGTACAAACAGCGATACTATCAAGCTCAAAGAGGAAACCACTTATTTGCTCGAGTATGGGCAATTGCCTGTTGGCGGCGGTAAGCGTGTGGTGGTGCCGAAAGACAACGAAGGCGCCGTGATCCCCGAAGAAGATGACACTGAAATCAAGCCCACTGTGCGGGTTGAGATGGCTCTTGGTAGTTTCGAGGACCCTGAGGGGAAGGAGTTTCCTGTTATCAGCGCTGCAGGAGTATCCCGTCTATTTAGTGTGGAAGAAGGGGCTCGTTTGGGCCTAGAGAATATTATTCTCTCCGAAGGGGGGGAGGCCGCCGGCGATGGTGGTCTTATTCTGGCTATGGGAGATGTATCACTTGTCGAGGGGGTAACTCTTCGCCAGGGGGCCGCCGTCAATGGTGGCGCTGTATTCCTGGGAGCAGGCAGTAGCCTCAATTTTCTTGAAAGCACCATGTTTGAAGACAATATCGCCGCCAACAATGGCGCTGTGGTTGCCACATCTGCGGATTTTGACGGTGCTATATCCGGTTACCGTTTCTACCTTTCCGGTAATGAGTCCGAGAGTGGCGGAGGAATGTTTTATGTTGATGGCGCTGACGGCAGCCTGATCAACCTGACCCTTGTAAATGGCACAATCACTAATAATCAGGGTGGCGTGATTCAGCTGTTAGCCCCGAAACATTTCATGGCTTTACAGAATATGACCGTCGCTTTCAATGGCGGGCTAGCTCTGCATCTTGATGAAGCTGCTGTGGATGCTCCTGACCCGGATGACCCAGAGGCAGATCCACCTGAGGTTTCCAGTACCTCGTTTATCCTCAATACCGTTCTTGTCGGCAATGATGGCGGTGTATGTGCCGGTACTGCGCTGGATGGCGTTGATGCTGCTGATGCAACACTGTTCTACACGATCACGGACGATAGCAATTGCCCATTGCCTCGCGAGCAGACGGAGGGGACGCCAGTAACCGATGATCCCAATGGTGCCAGCGGTGCAGTCCTGTTGGGCGTTAATCGTGAAGTATGCTCAGGAAGTGGCCCCGGGGTTTGTGAGCCTATCCTTGCCGCAGACTTGGGTGGCGATTTCCCGGGCTTTCTGCCCAACCCTGAACCGGCCGGTCTGGACCCCAGTATGCCCTCAGCAACACCTAGCCTTTTTGACAGGGGCAACCCGGAGAACGTAGGGGACAATCAGTGCGACGCCGAGGATATGCGGGGCAAGTCTCGTGGTGGTGCTGGTGGCCGCTGTGATGTTGGTGCTGTGGAATTTCTCCGTGCACGTGCTCAGGCTGATGAGATTGGTCTGATCAGTGGAAAGACCGTGCTGGGTGATGTTCTGGAGAATGACAAGAATGATGCCCTGGTGGACTGTGGTCGTCTTGAGCCCATCATTGTTAATGAGGGCACTTGTGGGGCAGGGGATGTGAGTTGCCTGGAGGGGGAAATTCAGGACCGCTGCATGAGCGTCATCGTTGCTCCAGAACGGGGCAGGGCTTCAGTAGAAATTGATGATCGAGGTTATCCTCGCGTCCGCTATACACCTGCCACCAGCTTCCATGGTGTCGATCAGCTTCGCTACGTAGTATCTCGGCATGCGTTTGAGGGAGGCACGGACATTGGGCTTGATCAAAGTGAGCGTGCCAATTTACTGGCTGAGCCGGCGAGTGGCTTGACTGAATCAAAAAGTATTCTTGGTGGCGACAGCGGTGGCTCAATGCCTGCCGTGACTTTGTTGCTACTTGGAGCTGCGGGTGTGATACGACGCTGGCGCCTCGGTTTAGCCATGCTCATGGGGGTGCTGTCAGCTCCTGCTCTGGCTGCGGAAATAGAAGTCAACTCCCTTCTGGATCATAGCCCCTCCATCACTAACGACGGGCTCTGTACGTTGAGGGAAGCGCTTGAAAATGCGGCGACTTTCAGTAGTCCGGACTGTGAATTCGGTGCCAAAGGCGAAGACCGTATTTTGCTGCCAGCAGGGGATATTGAACTCGTGGATACCCTTGTTATCCAGGGTGGAAGTGTGGAGCTCGTGGGTAAAGGGGTTCGCAATGCTGATGATGCAGCAGGCCCTGATGACGATGACGCTATTACCCGAATCCTGGGAGACGGGGAAAATCGCCTGTTTGAAGTAAGGTCACAGGTGAGCAATGGCCATCCCAGCGTGGTTTTTCGTTATTTGATACTTGAAGGAGGCAATGCTGCTATTCTTGGCGGTGCTGTGCCTTCCGGTGATCAGGGATTCGGGGGTGTCATTATTACTGGCGGCTCCGTGATCTTCGACAGGGTGGTTCTTCGTGACAACCGTGCGGATCGTTCCGGCGGTGTTATCTACGTGCGTGCCAATGCGGGTAATGACAAGCAAGTCTCTTTTAACAGGACATATATCAAGGGAAGTGAGGCGCTTCAGTCTGGTGGTGTGATGTCTACTACCGCCCAGAACGGAGAACGTTTCCGTTTCGCTGCCGTTGACAGTACTTTTGAGGGAAACATCGCCGGCGATGAAGGTGGTGCCTTTGATTTGAATATTCCCGATGGCGATTTTATTGCGTTTTCAAACAGTACTTTCGTCGACAACAGTGCACCGAAAGGGGCCGCTCTGGATCTCAGCGGTGTAGATATTGCCGTGCGTCTTATGAACCTTACTTTCCTGAATAATACGGGCGGCAATGGCATCGAACTGGGTGATGCTGAAGCAGAGGTTCGACTGGCCAATAGTATTTTCGCCGGTAGTGGTGCGAGCTGTTCCGCCGGGACGGGATTGTTGACGGACAGTGTTTATAACCTGTTTTCCGATGCAGCCTGTGTTGCTAGTGGTACAAGTGACAATAATGATGAAAATGTGGGAGGAACAGCGGGGCTGCTGACGGATACCGAGGGGGCAGCCGGTACCGAAAAAGACTATACCCCGCCATACCTGCCGATGCAGGATACCAGTGACCCTCTCATTGTTGATGCAGGTAATGATGAGGAAGAGCTGCAATCCGGCACTTCAACTACCCGGCGGTGCCGTGATACTGATCTTCGTGGAATTTCACGTACCTCTGGCGGGCGCTGTGATCGTGGTGCCTTCGAGTACCAGCAAATCACCGCAACAGATGACGACGGCAATAATGAGCGGGCACCTGATCGTAGGGTTCTGATCGACATTTTTGCTAATGATTTGCCCAGTGATGGGTTTGAAATTGAATTGTTCGATAATGTTTCCCCAGAGATGTTCCTTTCCGAACGGTTTACTTTCATCCCGGCAGAGATATTGATTCCGGAAGATGAAGAGGCCCAGGCAAACCCGATACCAGGTTCATATGTTGTAGATCCGGATGATTCCAGTGGTCGTCGTTACGTTCTTGATGATAGCGGCAGTTTCGCTGATGGCTCTACGATTGAGTTTGTCTGGGAGTTTTATAGTGAAAGCGTGGATGGCTTCGATGTGAAATGCGGTGAGCCATTGCCCCAGCGTTTTATCGATCGAAACCCTGATCAATACGATGATGGCGATGTGGCAGAAGACTGCATTGTGCTGTTCGTGCCTTCCAATGATGGAGTGGTCCCGGTTGGAGGAGACCTTTCAACGGATGCAGTATGTGAGGCAATCAAGAACGAGGACAAAGAAAAAGCGAAGCTCGGCTTTATTTACCAGTTCGAAGATTCCGCCGGCGAGCAATCTCCTCAAGCCTCGGTAATCATGGCTATTAGCAACAAGGCGCCTAAGATAACCGGCCAGACTCGCGCCAGCCGCCCGGGGGAACCGGTCACCTTCCGAATTGAAGCGGAAGACCCTGACTCCAGTGCTGCAGACTCGATTAACTGGGATAAATTGGAAATCAAGGACTCGCCAAATTTCAGTAAGCGCGGTGAAGAAGAGGGGCAGATCGAGACCGTCGGCCTTATTTTCAGCGATGATCGCCGGGAAGTTACCTATATTCCTGACAGTAACTTCAGCCCCTTCAAAGACAGCTTTACGCTGACAGTAGAGGACAAATGCGGTAGCACTTCTTCCCCGGCGACCTTTACCATTACCTACCCCGGAGAACAGGAAGACACCAGCGCCGGTAGCTGGGGCCTTGGTCTGTTCTCCGGTTTATTATTGCTGTTCTTGCGCCGCCGCGCCGCCCTTGCGGCGGCGTAGCAGGCTACGCCGCAACAGTTCCCAGATCAGCCCCCCGGCCAGCATGCTGGCCAGCAAAAGTAGCAGTTTGGGGATGTCCACCAGTGTCCAGAACAGAATGTCGATACTGGTGGGCTCCAGATTCTGAAGCACGATAATTCCTACCAGTATCACCGCCAGAATCTGCAAGGCGCCGATTGGGTGGGCTACCAGCCAGCGCCCGGTTGTCTTGCCGCCACGGGCCAACGTTGAGGGCTTGTGTTCGCTGCGCTCTTCCATGTCAGGCTCCTGATATCGGATTGAAACGGTTTTATTCCATCACCCCCATCATGCCAGTCTTGGTCAATATGGCCATAGGCTGACTCGTGCCCGCCGGGTGACACGCCTATAATAGTGCTGTCGCGGAAAGGAGAAGTGAATGGATATCAGTGCGGGTTGGGATCTGGTGGTGATCGGCAGTGGGCCGGCGGGTGAAGCGGCGGCCATGCAGGCGACCAAGAAAGGCCTGCGGGTAGCGATTGTCGAAGACCAGACATCCCTGGGAGGTAACTGCACGCACTGGGGGACCATTCCTTCCAAGGCGCTTCGCCATTTGGTACGCCAGGTGATTCGTACCCAGCGCAATCCTCTGCTGCGTGGCATCCTCAATCCCCGTGAAGTGCGCTGGCAGGACCTGATTGTCCGAACCCGCGAGGTGATCGATTCCCAGGTTCAGGTGCGCACGGATTTCTATATCCGCAACCGGGTGACGGTGTTCGGCGGTCGAGGGGAGCTGCTGAGCAACAATGAGGTGAAGGTGGAAGACCGGGAAGGGCGGCTGCATCTGCTGAAAACCCGTAACGTGGTGATTGCCACCGGTTCACGGCCCTATCATCCGGAGGATGTGGACTTTGAACATCCGCGCATCTACGACTCCGACACCATTCTCACCATGGACCATACCCCGCGTCATATCATCATCTATGGCGCCGGGGTGATCGGGTCGGAATATGCCTGCATCTTTACCGGCCTGGGGATCCGGGTCGATCTGGTGAATTCCCGGCAGCATCTGCTGGATTTCCTGGATACGGAAATTTCCGATGCGCTCAGCTATCACCTGCGCGAGCAGGGCTGCACCATTCGCCAGGACGAGGAGTACCAGCGGGTTGTTGCCGACGATGAGGGGGTCACCCTGGAATTGCAGTCCGGCAAGAAACTGCGCGCTGATGCCTTGCTCTGGTGCAATGGCCGCTCCGGCAACACCCAGAATATGGGGCTGGATGCCGTCGGGCTGGAGCCCAACAACCGTGGGCAGTTACAGGTCAACGAGCGCTATCAAACTAGCGTGGAAGGGATTTATGCCGTCGGTGATGTGGTGGGGTGGCCGTCTCTGGCCAGTGCGTCCTATGACCAGGGACGCTTCTGTGCGGCGGCCATTGCCGGCGATGCAGTGCGGCAGGTGACCGACGTGCCTACCGGGATTTATACCATTCCGGGCATCAGTAGTGTGGGGCGTAACGAACAGGAACTCACCGAAGCCAGGGTGCCTTATGAAGTCGGGCAGGCCTTCTTCCGCAATCTGGCTCGGGCGCAGATTACCGGCGAGCGGGTGGGCATGCTGAAAATCCTGTTTCACCGGGAGACCCTGGCGGTACTGGGTATCCATTGTTTCGGTTATCAGGCCATGGAAATCGTGCACGTGGGGCAGGCCATCATGCGTCAGCCCGGCGAGCTGAACACCCTCGAATACTTCATCGATACCACCTTCAACTACCCGACCATGGCGGAAGCGTATCGGGTGGCGGCGATTAACGGGATTAACCGCATCAGGCGGTAGGGCAATTAACAGTGAATAGCTCGCGGGAAATGCTTTCATAGCTCGTAACGCAAGAGGCCGCGCCCAAGCTTTGGACGCGGCCTCTTGCGTTTAAATAAACGATGGTGTTCTTCGCGCCGCTATTGACTGTTAACTATTCACTATCTCTGCTGTTTCCCCGCCTCCATAAAGAACTCCCTATTGCGCTGCCGTGACTGACTGCTTTTTCTGATCAGCACATAGGTAGCCCCGCTACCGCCCTGATTCTGAGGGGCGGAATGGTAGGCCAGCACCAGATGGCTCTCCTCAAGCCAGTGCATCACGTAGCTTTTCAGGAAACCCGGGCGTTCGCTGTGCACGCCCTTGCCATGGTTGATCAGCACGGACCGCAGGCCCTGTTCGTGGGCTTTCATCAGAAAGGTCTGCATTCGGTCACGGGCATCCATCAGGCGTACCCGGTGCAGATCCAGCAGGTCCTGGGCATCGTATTTGCCCAGCCGCAATTTGCGGTACACCCCCTCCTGCACACCGTTTTTCTTGACCCCGACAATATCTGTTGGGCCAATGCAGGGGACGTGTTCCGGCACGGTGAGGGGATTACGGTCCTGGCGGCGGTCGTCCATGGCGGCGGCGCGGTGCAGTTGTTCGCGCAGACTGTCTGGACGCTTGGATCTGGGCTGGGTCGCGCGATTATCCGGTTTTATCGGTGTCACATCCGCCATTTCCTGGCGGAACAGATCATCGTCATTGGTGGCCATTGAACTGCTCCACAAAACCCGTTAGTTCATGCTTGCATGGTACACAAAGCGGGCAGAAACTGGCAGTGAGACCCTTCCCGAGAGGTAGTTATGGAACGACGACGTTTCCGCAGGCCTCGACTGAGACTGAATGTCCGGGCTTCCATCGAGCAAAAGCCGGTGGGGCATGTTCTCAATCTGACCGACGAGGGGCTGTGCCTTACCGGTCGTGGTGCGCCACCTCAGGGCAGTCAGTCACTGCTTCTACAATTACCCCTACCTTTATCTGGCCATCGTGAATTGACAGTGATGGCGGAAGCCCGCTGGCATGATTATTTGCCCAATGGACATTGGCGAGGCGGGTTCAAGCTTCAGGCGGATGAGAATACGGCCGCCGCGCTGAGTACGCTTGCCAGCCGTTACGGTGATAATTAGCACCAACAGGGGGAGAGGGCTTCATCCCTGAAGCCCGGTTTTCAGACCTGAAGGCGGCTGCCTCCCGGGAAGAAACGCGTTTCAGTAAGGACGGGAATCGCGGCCTTCGCGCGACTCACTTTTTTCCTCTGAATCGTGCCGCTGTCGTTTGGCGTCGCGTTTGCGACGTTCACGTTCAGCGCGCTTGTGTTCTTCGTTCCAATCGTCCGGTTCATAGTCATCAAAATGTCGACGACCCATGGTGCTGCTCTCTTTACAGAATTAAAGGGGTATCCAGTGCTTTATATAGCATTAATCCAGGGAGGGGAGAAGGCCCAGGCGCACCATTTGTTGATGCGCCGGGCTGCCGTTATCGACCGTAAGTCTGGCCCAGGTAATCCAGAATGTGCGCAGACTCGAACAGTTCCGCGCCGGTATTGGGATCCACCAGGTAGGGAATGGCGATGCGACCCGCCCGCTCCATCAGGGCGACCCGGTTCCGCTGTCGGGGAGCGTAGTCATCAAGAAGGCGCCGACGCACTGGCGGCAGCACCCAGTCTTGCCACTGGTCCCGGCCGCACTGGCGGAGCAGATAGGGCAGTTGAAGCTCGGTGAGGCGTTCGCGGACCAGCCTGGCAAAAGGGCTGGCTTCGAACGAGTAGAGCTCCAGTGCCTGTTCCGGCACCTGGCTGTCCTGGGCGCGCAGCCCGCGGGAGGCGCGGGGCAGGGACGCGGACACCGCAGCGGCCGTACGCAGGCTGCGTACCAGCCAGCGACGCGGGGCCGGGCGGCCGCCGTATTCCCGGTACAGGTAGTCGATGATATCGGCGGATTCGTAAAGCGCGGCCCCGGTATTTGGGTCCATCAGATAGGGAAATTGCTGGCGCCCGCCCAAGCGCTCCACCAGCGGGCGGTAACGCTCACCGCCCTTGGGGCAGGGGAAAATCAGTACATCCAGGTCCAGATCCGTCAATGCTTCGCGAACCAGGCGGCAAAATGGGCAGCCCTCCATGTCATATAATTCAAGGGGTTCCTGGGGCGTCTTGCGGTGGCCTTTGCTGGCAATGCCGCGCCCCTGTTGCAGGGCGGAAGCGGCCAGGGAGCGCAGCACCTCGGTGTTATGGGACATAGCGAATTCTCCTGAAACGAATGCCCGGACCTTATCATCTCTCGGGCCCCTCGCATTGGCCGTTAAGACGCCTTGCATATCAAGCGGTTAACCACTGCCCGTTCCGCTCACCCAGGCTGTTAACTCCTGTCATTGAGTGACAGGCGCGGGTAGGGCAATCTCTCGGGTCTACATTTGGCCGGTACCTGTCACTTTGTTACGCATGATTGAACGCATGCACTGACAGGTGCCGCCCTTCACAACCCGTCAGCTGTGCTGACATCTGCCTGAGGCAAGAGGAAGGTTCCATGACCGAAGCCTATATTTACGATGCCATCCGTACTCCCCGTGGTCGGGGTAAAAAAGATGGCTCACTGCATACGGTGAAGCCGCTGGACCTGGTGGTCGGCCTGATCGATGAAGTGAAAGCCCGTTTCCCCAATATGGACACCAACCGTATTGATGATCTGTTGTTGGGCGTGGTTACCCCGGTGGGCGATCAGGGCGCCTGTATTGCCAAGACGGCAGCGCTGGCTGCCGGCCTGCCGGATACGGTGGCGGGTTATCAGCTGAACCGTTTTTGTGCCTCCGGCCTGGAAGCGGTTAACACCGGTGCCCAGAAAGTGGCCTCCGGCTGGGATGACCTGATTCTGGCCGGTGGTGTGGAAGCCATGAGCCGTATTCCCATGGGCTCCGACGGCGGTGCCTGGGCCATGGATCCAGTCACCAACTACAAGACCGGTTTCGTCCCCCAGGGCATCGGCGCTGATCTGATCGCCACCATCGAAGGCTTTTCCCGCCGTGATGTGGATGAATTCGCTGCCGAATCCCAGGCGCGGGCTGCCACTGCCTGGGAAAAAGGCTACTTCGGCAAGTCCGTGGTACCGGTGACAGACCTCAACGGCCTGACCGTACTGGATCGCGACGAGCACGTTCGCGCCGGCACCACCGCCGATGGCCTTGCCGGTCTGAATCCCTCTTTCGCCATGATGGGTGAAATGGGCGGCTTCGATGCGGTGGCTCTGCAGAAATACCACTGGCTGGAAAAGATCGATCACGTCCATCACGCCGGCAACTCTTCCGGCATCGTGGATGGCGCGTCACTGGTCGTACTGGGTAACGAGCAGGTGGGCAAGGATTACGGCATGAAGGCCCGTGGTCGTATTGTTTGCACCGCCATCAGTGGTGCTGATCCGACCATCATGCTGACCGGCCCGGGTCCGGCTGCCAAAAAGGCACTGGCCAAGGCCGGCCTGAAGGCTAGCGACATCGATCTGTGGGAAATCAACGAAGCGTTCGCCGCCGTGGCCATGCGTTTCATGAAGGACATGGACATCACCCCGGATGTGACCAACGTGAATGGCGGCTCCATCGCCATGGGTCATCCGCTGGGTGCCACCGGCGCCATGATCCTGGGGACTGCGCTGGATGAACTCGAACGTCGCGACAAGAAGTACGCGCTGTGCACCTTGTGCGTGGGCGGTGGCATGGGTATCGCCACCATCATTGAGCGTCTGTAAACCGCGTCGAACGAATTCGGAGAAAGAACATGAGTGAAAAAGCCATTAGCGATAAAGACAGCGCAATCCGTTGGGAACAGGACGCGGACAACATCGTTACCCTGATTCTGGATGATCCCAACCAGTCCGCGAACACCATGAACGAGCTGTACGGCAAGTCCATGGCAGCCACCGTGGAGCGTCTGGAAAAAGAGAAAGACAACATTGCCGGGGTGATCATCACCTCCGCCAAGAAGACCTTCTTTGCCGGCGGTGATCTGCGTGATCTGCTCAAGGCGAAAAAGGAAGACGGCCAGGTTTTTCTGGATAACGTTACCGAGATCAAGCGTCAGTTGCGCGTGCTGGAAACCCTGGGCAAGCCGGTTGTGGCAGCCCTGAACGGTACGGCCCTGGGTGGCGGTCTGGAAATTGCCCTGGCCTGTCATCATCGTGTTGCCATCAACGACAAGTCTGCCCAGTTCGGTCTGCCGGAAGTCACTCTGGGTCTGCTCCCCGGTGGCGGCGGTGTTACCCGTGTGATCCGCATGCTGGGTATTCAGGACGGCCTGATGAAAGTGTTGATGCAGGGTCAGCGCATGAAAGCCGATAAGGCCCAGAAAACCGGGCTGATCGACGAGTTGGCAGTCGACCGTGATGAGATGCTGGCCAAGGCCCGCGAGTGGATCAAGGCCAACCCGAAAGCCCAGCAACCCTGGGACCAGAAGGGTTACAAGATCCCCGGTGGTGACCCCAAGAATCCCAAGTTTGCCATGAACCTGCCGGCCTTCCCGGCCAACCTGAAGAAGCAAATCAAGGGCGCCAACTATCCGGCACCGCTGGCCATCATGTCTGCGGCCGTGGAAGGGGCCCAGGTGGATTTCGATAATGCCTCCACCATTGAAGGCCGCTACTTTGTGTCTCTGGTCACCAGTCAGGTGGCCAAGAACATGATCACTGCCTTCTTCTTCAACCTGCAGGCGATCAATGCCGGTGCCAGCCGTCCCAAGGATGTGCCGAAATTCCGTGCCGAAAAAGTCGGCATCCTCGGTGCCGGCATGATGGGTGCAGGCATTGCCTACGTGACCGCTCGTAGCGGTGCCCAGGTGGTACTGAAAGACATCTCCCAGGAAAACGCTGAGAAGGGCAAGGATTACTCCCGCAAGCTGCTCGACAAGGATATCTCCCGCGGCAAGATGACCGAAGAGAAGAAAGAGCAGATCCTGTCGCTGATCCATGCCACGGCAGATGCCAAGGACCTGGACGGGGTGGACTTCGTGATTGAAGCGGTGTTCGAAAGCACCGAACTGAAACACAAGGTCTTCCAGGAAATCGAGGATGTGGTGAAGCCGGATGCCGTACTCGGTTCCAACACTTCATCTCTGCCGATTACCGGCCTGTCCAAGGGCGTGAAGAAGCAGGATAACTTCATCGGTATCCATTTCTTCAGCCCGGTGGACAAAATGCCACTGGTGGAAATCATCTCCGGCAAGGACACCAGCCCGGAAGCGCTGGCGAAGACCTACGATTACTGCCAGCAGATCAAGAAGACCCCCATCGTGGTCAACGATGCTCGTGGTTTCTTCACCACCCGCGTGATCGGCACCTTCGCCAACGAAGGGATTGCCATGCTGGGTGAAGGCATCAATGCCCAGTCCATCGAGCAAGCCGCCATGCAGGCCGGTTATCCGGTAGGCACGCTGAACCTGATCGATGAGATCAACATGGAAACCGCCCTGAAAATTGGCAAGGCGGCCCGTGACGATGCCAAGCGTGAAGGTCAGGAACTGCCGCCCGAGCATCCGGCAGAAGTGGTCATGAAGAAAATGGTCGAAGAGCTGGATCGCCCCGGTAAAGTCCAGGGCAAAGGCTTCTACGAGTACCCGGAAAATGGCAAGAAGCACCTGTGGCCAGGTTTGAAAGACGCCTTTGGTGGTGACAAGGAGATTCCGTTCGAAGATATCAAGGAACGGATGATGTTTGTGGAAGCCATCGAAGCGGTGAAATGCTTCGACGAAGGCGTGATGGAGTCTGTAGCCGATGCCAACATCGGTTCCATCTTCGGTATTGGTTTCCCGGCCTGGACCGGTGGCGTGATCCAGTACATCAACCAGTACGAGGGCGGCCTGCGTGGTTTCGTGGCCCGTGCCCAGGAGCTGGCCAAGTCCTACGGTGATCGCTTCAATCCGCCGGCTTCCCTGGTGGCGAAAGCGGAAAAGGACGAAATCTACAAGTAACGGTGGGTTTTGTCTGATAAAAAACCCGGCCCTGTGCCGGGTTTTTTTATGTCTGTAGGTTGCCGGTGCTAGCGGGGGCCCACCCAGAAATGCGGGTTACAGGCCACTTCCCACAGATGACGATCCGGGTCGGCAAAGTAGCCGGCGTACCCGCCCCAGTCGGTGGGCTGGCCTGGTTTGATCAGTTGTGCGCCGGCTTCCTGGGCCTGAGCGAGAAGCTGGTCAACCTGTTGTGGGCTTTCCACATTGTGGGCCATCGCCACACCACGAAAACCCTCACCTGATGGTGCAACGCCGGCATCATCGGCCAGGTCGTCGTGACCGAACAGGCCCAGCCAGGTGCCGTTCAATTCAAAGAAAGCCACCGGCGCATCGTCGGGCATGGGGCGGCGGGGCAGGCCCAGGCCCTGTTCATAAAAGCGGATCGCCGTAGTCAGATCCCTGACGCCAAGGGTGATCATGCTGATGCGTGGTTCCATGAAATTCTCCTGTTTGTCGATCCCGCTGCCCTTTATGCTCAATACGGTATACCCAAGGGAGTGCGTATGGAACTGGACCGTTTTGGCTGGCCCTCAGGGCCCATCCTCAACGTGCAGAGTTTACCCACCGATTTTCGGGAGCCTCCGCAACAGGATCTCGACACGGTGCTGGACAGTCTGCACGAATACCAGCGGCGATTGTTTGCCAATCGACGTCATGGGGTACTCCTGGTGGTGCAGGGGCTGGATGCTGCCGGCAAGGACAGCCTGATTCGCACCCTGGCCCGGGCCATGGACCCGGCCGCGTTCCGGGTGCATGGATTCAGTCGGCCGTTAGGTGAGGAGGTGGAGCACGATTTTCTCTGGCGGGTATGGCGACACTTGCCGGCCAGGGGGGAAGTTGTTGCCTTTAATCGCAGCCATT
Organism: Alcanivorax sp.; assembly: GCF_051117345.1. Classification (GTDB taxonomy): domain Bacteria; phylum Pseudomonadota; class Gammaproteobacteria; order Pseudomonadales; family Alcanivoracaceae; genus Alcanivorax. The sequence goes on along the minus strand of NZ_JBNPEC010000009.1, from coordinate 6,644 downwards.
ACGAATCCGTGCTGGCTGAACGGCTGTGGCCGGTCACCCAGCACAGCAGTGATGATTGGCCGCTGAAATATGAGGCTATCAATGCCTTCGAGCAGCACTTGCACCGGGAAGGAACCCGGATCATCAAGGTCTGGCTGAATACCTCGCAGGAAGAACAGCGCCGCCGCTTGTTGAAACGACTGGACAAGCCGCGCAAGCGCTGGAAATTCGATCCGGCGGATGTGGAAAGCTGGCAGGCGCGAGACGCTTACTTGTCGCTGGTCAATGAGGCCCTGGTTGCCACCCATACCCTTCATGCCCCCTGGTATCTGATTCCCAACGACGACAAGCAACATGCCCGAGCGGCGGTGGCAGAGCTGTTACTGACCACACTGAAGGCGCTGGCGCCGGAGTATCCGCCGGAAAATCTGGAGTGTATTGAGCACTATCGGCAAATATTGACGAAAAAGAATGATTGAGCCGCAGCGATGAACAGTGTGCTGACAATGATTGCCGGGCTGGGTCTGTTCCTGTTTGCCATGCAACTGGTGGAACAGGCGGTGCAGGCCCTGTTCAGCGAAAAAGCCTCGTTCTGGCTGCAACGCACCACCAACACAACGCTGAAAGGGGTGTTGGCAGGAGCCTTGATTACCGCTGTTATGCAGAGCAGTTCCCTGGTCGGGCTATTGGTACTGGCATTTGTGTCAGTGGGGATACTCCCGCTGCGCCATGCCATGGCGGTGATGCTGGGTGCCAACCTGGGCACCACGGTCACCGGCTGGCTGGTGACGCTGCTGGGTTTCAAACTCTCACTGTCTGCGGTCAGCCTGCCGCTGGCGGGGGCCGGTGCTCTCTGCTACGTGCTCCTGCCGAAAGGTCTGTGGCGTTCTACCGGCCTGTTTTTGCTGGCCTTCGGCTTGCTGGTCTTTGGCCTGGATACCATGAAGGTGGCGGTGGAAGCCGTCGGGCAGCGTTTCGATGTGAGCTGGCTACAGGGATATCCGCCGGTGGTGTATCTGCTGGCCGGGGTGGTGCTGTCCGCCATCATCCAGTCGTCGTCGGCTGCCATGCTGATTACGTTATCGGCACTCAACGGTGGCTTGATTGCCTTGCCGGAAGCCCTGGCTCTGGTGATTGGTGCGGACCTGGGTACCACCAGCACCTTGCTGCTCGGCGCGATCAAGGGGTCTGCACAGAAGAAACAGGTTGCCGCGTTTCATTTGCTTTATAACGTGGGAACGGCGCTGCTGGCGTTTTTGCTGCTGATGCCTGTGTGGCCACAAGTCTCCGGCTGGTTGGGTATTTCTGATCCGTTATATGGCCTTGTGGCGTTCCATAGTGGTTTCAACCTGATCGGAATTGTGGTGTTCGCGCCGTTCCTGGGTGCCATGGAGCGGCATATTGAAAGGCATATCGGAAAACGAGGGCACCATGATCTGTTTGCCGATATCAGCCCGCAATCGGTGGAGCCTGCACTGTTGGTGCTGGGCCGAGAGACGGACGACCTCATCAAGCGGGTCAGAAACTATTGCCGCCACCCCCTGCAGGGGCGTTCCTTATCGCGATTTTTTGAGGAATACGGGCTGGTGACGGATCAAGAAATGCAGCTGGCTGACTATGCCAACCGGCTGGGGCAGCAGCCCATGACAGAGGGACAGGAACAGCGCCTGCGCCGTCTGCGCGCTCGGGTGCGCGAAGCGGTTTATGCCTTGAAGGCGCTGAAGGATGTGGCGGATGATCTCGCGCTTCTGGCAGAAAGCCGTGACCCCGGCCTGCAGAGTTTTAGTGAGCAGATCCAGTACGCCCTGGAGAGGCTCTACCAGGCATCCCCCTGCGCTGAGCTGGCGGCACAGCATCGCCTGGCCATGGAGACGCTCCAGCGCGACGCCTATTCGCTGGTGGCAGATGCCCGAGTGGGAGGTATCAGCGTGCTGAATCTGGCCAGGGAAGTGGATGAGAGTGGTCGCCACTGGTTGCGAAGTCTGGCAGTGACGGATGACGCTACGCTATGAGAGTTGGCGTCAAGCAGGCGCGCCGGAGGGGGTCAGGTGGCCGGTGGCCAACTGGCTGAAAGCCACTTCCAGCCAGCGCCGTAATTCACTGGGGCGCAAGGGCTTGGGCATCAAGGTCTCGCCGCCGGCATCCAGGCATTGTTGCCGGTAGGCCTCGCTGTTGTTGCCGGAGATAAACAGGATGGGGGTCTGGCCATTCTGGTTACGGATGTCTCGGGCCACGCTGAAACCGTCCAGTGTCGGTAGTTCAACGTCCAGGATCAGCAGGTCCACGTTCCGTTGTCGGTAAAGACGTAGCGCTGCCTCACCGTCGGCTGCCAGCACATATTCATGGCCCAGCTCTTCAATGATGCGGCAGATGATCAGACTGACAGCTTTATTGTCTTCGACAACGAGAACATTCATGAATGATTTTGTAACGTAACCGGGCGCTGATAACAAGTGTGAATAGCACGTCAAGGCAGTTTTCGTTGCGGTAAAGTACAATGGCGGGGCTTCCCGGGGTAAACAGCATGTTAATTACGGTCAGTTTCTTTATTATGATGGCCCGTGAACGGTCCGGCGGAGAGATGCCGAACGGCTAACATTGAAGATCACGATACTGGATTCTGATAGAGACAGCTTTTGGCATTGCCAATGGTGTGAGGGTGGCGGTCGATGTACCAGCGCAGAACAATCAATATCAATCGCGTAGTGAAGTTGCTTCAGGGGGCAGGGCGGTCCGGTGCCAGTATCCCTGATCTGCTTGATCAATGTGATATTCCCCGGCAACTGCTGGATGATCCGGACGGTACCATCGAGCGCGATACCTTTATCAAGATGATGCTGCTGATCATGCAGCAGACCCAGGACGAGTTTCTCGGTTTCGGCCAGGGTCGCAAATCCAAGCCCGGCACCTTTTCCATGATGGCCCACGCGGTGATCAACTGCCCGACCCTCGGGGCGGCCATTGAGCGGGGCATCCGTTTTTACGACCTGTTCGAGCTGAGCATGCATTCCCGGATCGAGCGGGAAGGGGACATTGCACGGCTGGTGGTCAAGGCGGACCCGCGCCTGGATTTTCGGGAAGTGATCATCGAGACCTCCCTGTTTGTCTGGCTGCGCTTCATGAGCTGGCTGGTGGGCAAGGCCATCGAGCCCCAGCTGGTGAAGCTGGATTACACCGATGTGAGAAACGATGAAGAACACCGTTTCCTGTTTGATTGCCCCATCGAGTACAGCGCCGACGAAAACGCGGTGAGTTTCCGTGCCGACTTTCTCGACCTGCCGCTGGTGCAGAACGAGTTGTCTCTTTCCAAGTTTCTCAAGGATTCCCTGGCTCAGTTGTTCGATGGCAACATCCACAATGTGGGTCTGCCGGCGCAAATCCGGGCGATCATCTCCAACGAATACGGCAACAGCTTCCCCGATTTCACGGAAATCTGCGGTAAACTCAACATGACGCCGCAAACCCTGCGCCGCCGGCTGAAAGAGGCCAATACCAGCTACCAGGAGATCAAGGACTCCATCCGCAAGGATGCCTCGGTCTATTACCTGTCCAAGCCGGATCTGAGCATCGATGAAATTGCCCTGTTGATGGGCTTCAGTGAAGCCAGCTCTTTCCACCGTGCCTTCAAAAAGTGGACGGGCAAGACCCCCTCCAGCTTCCGCAAGGAGCACTTCGGCGTCAGTCATTAATCTGACCGATTACCAGGACCCGCAATGACAGTGCAAGACGCCAACACGGCTCGCCTGCTGGTAACCTGCCCGGACAAGCCGGGTATTATCAGCGCCGTCAGTACCTTTCTGTTCAACCACGGTGCCAACATCACCGATTTCGATCAGCACTCAAGCGATGCCCGGGGCGGCACCTTCTTTTTGCGCCTGGAATTCCAGACCCCGGAGCTGGACTGCTCCCGGGACGCTCTGCGCAACAATTTCGCCAGCCGGGTGGCAGAGCCCTACGGCATGCAGTGGCAAATCAGCTATGCCAGCGAAAAAAAGCGCATGGCGGTGTTGGTGTCACGCCATGACCACGTGATCATGGATCTCCTGTGGCGAACCTCGCGGGGCGATTTGCCCGCAACCATACCCATGGTGATCAGCAATCATGACGATCTTCGCGGCGAAGTGGAGCGCTTCGGTATCGATTATCACCATATTCCGGTGAGCGGTGATAACAAGGCCGAGGCGGAGGCCAAGGCGCTGGCGCTGTTGGATGGACAGGTGGACGTGATCGTGTTGGCCCGCTACATGCAGATACTGAGCAGCGAATTCGTTTCACATCACCCGCATCGCATTATCAACATCCACCATTCTTTCCTGCCTGCCTTTGTGGGCGCCAACCCGTATCAGCAGGCCCACGACCGCGGTGTAAAGCTGATAGGTGCCACCAGCCACTATGTGACGGAAGATCTGGATCAGGGGCCGATCATCGAGCAGAACGTGCAGCGGGTCAGCCATCGGCATTCCGCTGATGAGCTCAAGTCGTTGGGGCAGGATGTGGAGCGTCAGGTAATGCTGCGCGCAGTCCGCTGGCACCTGGAAGACCGGGTCATCGTGGATGGCAACAAGACCGTGGTGTTTGTGAAGTGACGTGGGTAGCCGGCATGCTTCACGTTGCACGCAACCAGACTCTGATCGCGTGCAAGCGTAAAGCATATTGTATGTTGCAGGTTAATTGCTAAACCGCAGGCCGACACCGAAAGTGCCAAAGTGCTCGGATTCCAGCTGCGTTTGACGGTAATCCGCGGTGACAGTTAGCTTGTCCAGTACCGGGATAGCCAGGCCGACGCCGAGGTAGGGGGCGATACCGCTTTGGCTGTCGCTGCTCGGGGCTTCCGTCAGCGACACAACGGTGTCGCCATTATTGTCCAGCAGAGTACGCTGTTGACGATTCTCCAGATCGAAATCGTAGATATAGGCGCCGCCTTTCAAGTACACCCACCGCTTGGTCTGCCACAGGAGTCCCACAGTGAAGCCATTGATCTCCAGCGAATCTTCTTCGTTGATGCGTACACTGCTGGCCCCGGCACCCTGTTCGGACACCGTTGGTGCTCTGACAAATTCGCTGTCGATGGAATCCTTGCTCTGACGCAGGAAACCAGCCTCTAGTCCCAAGCGGGAATCGCCGCCCAGATCTACACTGTTAAGCCACATGCCCAGGCGAATATCGAGCCCATCGGTGGTATCAAAGCCGTAGGGGGCCAGGTCGGCGCGTAGCATTTGCGCCTCGGCGTAGAAATCCACATCCGGTGGCGCCAGTTCGTCTTCAGCGTGTACAAAAGGGGAGAGCAGGGCGGCGCTAAGGCCCAGGGTCAGCGGCAATGTTGTTTTCATTATTGATCCAGCCGTTGTGATAAGGACAATGTGCCACATTGTAACCACCGCGAGACCGACATGCACAGTGACTTGCAGCACGCCCATGATGAAACCCTGCTGGGGTTGTGCCGACCCGGCTTCGAGAACGATCTGGCCGCAGAGCTGAATTACCATGCAGCAGAGCAGATGGTTGGCGGCTATCCGCGTACCGTCCCGGATAGCGGCTATGTGCTCTGGCACAGCCAGCAGGGCTCAATGGCGGCACTGCTGCAAAGCGGGCTGATTTTTGCCCGCAGTCTGAGTCTGGCCGAGGGGCAGTTCGTGGATATCGGCGATGACCGGATCGCCGAGCTGTGGCCGTTGCTGAAGCAGGCGGCGCCTTTCAGCGAGGTGTTTCTGGAGCACCCGGACACCAACGATGGGCGTGAAATGCAGCGTTTCTTGCGCGGCTTTCGCAAGGCGCTGGAGCCTCGTCTGAAGAAGGCCGGCCTGCTGAAAGCCGCTGCTGGTCAACGGGTGCACCTGTTCTTCAGTGATTCCCACAACGGCTGGGTGACCAGCAGCCCGGCTGCCGTGCCGCTGGCTGAAGGTGGGGTGCGACGGCTGAAACTGCCGGCGGAAGCACCCAGCCGCTCCGCACTCAAGGTGGAAGAAGCGCTGATCCGTTTTTTTGGCAACGCCGATAGCCTCACCGCCAAAACCGCTGTAGACCTTGGCGCCGCTCCCGGCGGTTGGAGCTGGCAACTGGCCCGGCGTGGCATCAAGGTGCAGGCGGTGGATCACGGCAAAATCGATGCCCGTTTGCTGGATGAATATCCGGTGGAGCATATCCATGGCGATGCCTTCACCTGGCGACCCCGCAGCAGTGTGGACCTGGTAGTCTGCGATGTGGTCGATAAGCCGGCACGGACGCTGCAGCAAATGGAAAAATGGCTCACCCAGGGCTGGTCCCGGGCAGCCCTGTTCAATCTCAAGCTGCCCATGAAGCGGCGTTTCCAAGAGGCCTGGCAATTGCTGGAAAAACTGACCGCTGCCATGGAGCGCCACGAGGAGCATTTGGGGCAGCCCGAGATCAAGGCGGCGCAGCTTTATTACGACCGCGAGGAAATTACCGTGTGGGCCGCGTTCCACCGGGATTACTGACCATGCAAACCCAGCGTGCCACGCCGGCACTCTTTGTCACCCTTGGCATGCTGTACTTTGCCCAGGGCCTGCCCGCCGGCCTGCTGGGAAAATCCATGCCAGCCCTGGCCAGGGACGCGGGTCTGTCACCGGAATGGATCGGCCTGCTGGCGCTGCCGGCCTTGCCCCGGTCGGTGCAGGTTCTTTGGGGCCCCCGGGGGGACCGCTGGG
>NZ_JBNPEC010000171.1:0-4479 GCF_051117345.1 Alcanivorax sp. | reverse complement strand
GGCCATGAGCGATGTGCGTGGGGCAGCCTGGACGGGGGAGGCGCCGCCGAGGTGGTTCTTTACCGCAGCGGTATGGATGACGGTTTTCGGCCACAGGGCATTCACCGCCACCTGGCCGGCATATTCGTCGGCCATTCCCAGTACACACAGGCTCATGCCGTACTTGGCCATGGTGTAGGCCACGTGGCGACCAAACCAGTGGGGAGCCATATTCAGTGGCGGGGCCAGGTTGAGGATGTGCGGGTTGGCCGCTTTCTTCAGGTGTGGCAGACACAGCTTGCTGGCCATGAAGGTGCCGCGGCTGTTGATCTGATGCATCAGGTCGTAGGACTTCATGGTGGTGGCTTCGGTGCCGGTTAGAGAGATGGCGCTGGCATTGTTGACCAGAATATCGATGCCGCCAAAGGTATCCACGGCCTGGTCCACGGCCGCCTGCAGCTGTTCCTCATAGCGAATGTCACCTACGCAGGGCAGGGCCGAGCCTCCGGCCTCGCGAATTTCTTCGGCGGCGGTGTAGATGGTGCCGGGTAGTTTGGGGTGGGGTTCCGTGGTTTTGGCGAACAGAACGATGTTGGCGCCGTCGCGTGCGGCACGCAGGGCGATGGCCTTGCCGATACCGCGGCTGGCACCGGTGATAAACAGGGTTTTGCCTTTCAGGTTGGCGGTGGACATGGTGCTCTCCCAGTGTTGGCCGTAACAAGTGAACGAGAGTTACTTGTCAGCGGCGGAGTGTAACGTTATGGTTGCTTTTTTCGGTCATTTGGGGCCATGAACGGCACTAGCAGGATATAGCCATGACAATACTAAAAATGGACCCTGCGGAGTACTCGGTCTCCGCCGAATACCTGGCCCTGTTGCTGGATGTGTTGTCCCGGCGGGGTATTTCCAATGAAGTGATGCTGTCCGGCACCGCGATTGAGCCGGGTTGCTGGCGGGACCCGAAAGCCCGGGTGACTGCCCAGGACTTCGAGAGGGTGGTGGCAAGAGGGATTGAGCTCAGCGGAGAGCCCTGGCTGGGTTGGGAGCTGGGCGCCGCCATGACAATCTCTTCCCACGGGTTTCTCGGTTACGCGGCCATGAGCAGCGCCACCCTGGGCGAAGCCATGGAATTGGCAGTGAAATACTTTCGTACCCGCAGCACCCTGGTGCAGCTGGAAATATTTACCGATGGCGACATGGCGGTGATGCAGATCAGCGAGTTGCTGGCGTTGGGGGATCTGGCGCCGGTGATGATGGAGAGTCTGTTTTCCAGCTTTCATTTTATGGGCCAGAAGTTGCTGCCGGACATGGAGATTATCGGTGAGCTGCGCTTCACCTACCCGGAGCCGGAGTACTTTGCGCGCATGCGACCGGTGATGCCGGTGCCGGTGTATTTTGATTGTGCTTACAATCAAATGCGCTTTCCGGTGGAGCGCCTGAGCTATGAGCTGCAATTTGCCGATCCTCGGCTGGCACGTATGGCGGCGGATCAGTGCGAACAGGAAATGGCCTCTATCAAGGCGCCGCCAGCCCTGCTTGGTCAGGTACGGCGGATCATTCTGGGCGGCGGCGGACGCTTTCCCGGGGTGGAAGAGGTGGCCAGTGAGCTGCATATGTCTTCACGGACCCTCAAGCGCAAGCTGCAACAACTGGGTACCAGTTATCAGGAAGTGCTGGATGGGTTGCGCAAGGGCCTGGCGGTGGAGTATCTGACCCAGACCGACAAGACCGTGGACGAGATCGCCATGAGCCTGGGCTATTCCGATGCCTCAAACTTTGCCCGGGCGTTCCGGCGCTGGACGTTGCGCAGTCCTTCGGATTATCGGTGATAGTCGCCCATGGCGCGGGCAACCGCTGACGGCCAGTTGCGAGAAGCGAGGTGCGAGTTACGAAGAGCGAAAGGCCGTCAGGTTTTGAATGTCGAAACTCGCACCTCGTCACTCGCTCCGATGTTCTGTTATTCAAGGAGAGACCATGGCCACACTCCATAGCCGTCTTGCCGCTGACACCCGCGCTCTGGGTGAAACCGACCTTTGCTGGCTGCGCTGGATGAATGACCAGCGCTTTGCCTGGCTGATCGTGGTCCCCAAGCGTGACGGTCTGCGGGAATGGCATCATCTGCCCCTGGCAGACCAGCAGGCGCTGCTGCAACAGGTCAATGGCCTGGCGGCGGAGCTGGAGCGGGTGACCGGGGCGGACAAGATCAATATCGGCGCTCTGGGCAATATGGTGCCGCAACTGCACATCCATATCATTGCCCGCTTTGAGGGGGATCCCTGCTGGCCCGGTCCGGTGTGGGGGCAGGGCCAGCCTGAGCCCTGGGCAGAGGGAAAGGTCCCGGCGTGGCTGCAGGGGCTGACCATTGAGGAGGAGGGCTAACTATGGCAGGTCTGGTACCGGTGACCGTGCAATGTCCCCATTGCTGGGAGCCCATCGAGGTGCTGATTGATACGTCGGTGGCAGAGCAGGAATACGTGGAAGACTGTCAGGTGTGCTGCCAGCCGCTGCTGTTTTCGGTGGCGGTGCCGTTCGACAGTGAAGAGCCGCAGGTAGATGTGCGGCCGGAGAATGAATAGCCCGTCCCTGTGCGATTGGCTCGCCGTCGCTGGCGGCGCGATAGCCAGTATCATGTTGTCCCGAGCTGTTTCGAAGCCGCTGTAGGAGCTCCTCTTGAGGGGCGAACCACGCGTCAGCGTGGAAATCGCCCGCGGGCGATCAGGAGTATCAGGGCTTGACAGGTTCCATTGCTGGCCTGCCTCGCTACGCTCGGTTCGCCCCTCAAGAGGAGCTCCTACAGCAGCGTTGTAGAAAGTGTTTCGCGGCGCTGGTTATCGCGCTGTCCGCGACGCTCAGTGGAGTAGTGGGTATCAGGTGCCTTTGCGATCAATATGCCCCAGCTCCCGCTCCGGGCAGACCACATCCCGCACCCGTCGCTTCAACTCGGTAATGTCCGGAAAACCGCCGTCGGTCTTGCGTTCCCAGATTCGCTGGCCATTGGCCTCGATCTGAAAGACACCGCCGGTGCCGGGTTGCAGGGCCACTTCGTCCAGTTCGTCGCTGAACGTGTTAAGCAGCTCCTGGGCATACCAGGCGCTGCGCAGCAGCCAGTTGCACTGGCTGCAGTAGTGAATGGCGACGCGGTTGCTTGGCATCAGGGTGTGTCGTTACCCGCCAGGAAGGAGAGCATTTCCGGATCCTTGAGCAGACGGTTGATGGCGCCACTGAGGATGTCGTTAACCATCTGTTGGTTGCGGCTGGCCGAAGGGGTCAGTGGCAGGTCGTGAACCACGCTGCTTTTGTAGCTGCCGGTGTGGAGCACGTCGCCGCGGCTGGCTTCGGCGAGCAGGGTGAGAGTCAGGGTGACTTCATTGACCACTGAGCCTTCTTCCGGGACATAGTCCAGCTGTTCCAGGCGAACCTCCAGGCGAGTGGCATCGTCGCTGGGGTTGAAGGCATTGAAACCCTGAGTTTGCAGCCCTTTGCGAATAGCGTCTTCGATAGCGCTCTTCACATCATTGGCAGGGCGCACCAGGGCGGTGTTTTTATACACGCCGCCGCGGGTACCAAAGGCTTCCTGGTCCCGGGAATCCACCGCCAGAACCTGCACTGGCTGATTCTGGCCAACATTGGTGGCTTCCACGTTGGCAACCGGTTTGACGTCAATCATCTGCGGGCTCAGGGCGCAGCCGGCAAATATGGTACTAAGAGCAAGAACTAGCACGGCACGAAACATAGGGACTCCTTGGTGGCAGGTTGCTGCCAACACGCTGCACCCGATATTTGTGTGCAGCATATTGCCTGATGCGGTTTTCAATAGGTCCGCTTGAGAGATTCTTCCGCCAGGGTGAACAGGGTTTCCTTGTAGGGGGAAGCCGGTACCGCAGCGATGGCGTCCAGGGCCAGGCGAGTATGCTCGGCGGCCTTGTCCACCGTATATTGCAGACCACCGCTGGCCTGAACGGTTTCAATAATATGTTGCAGATGGTCCAGGCCGCCATTGCGGATGGCGTCCTTGATCAGTTTGGCCTGTTCCGGGCTGCCGTTGGCGATGGTGTAGATCAGCGGCAGGGTGGGCTTGCCTTCGGCCAGGTCGTCGCCCACATTCTTGCCCAGCTCACTGGCTTCGCCCTGGTAGTCCAGTACATCGTCGATCAGCTGAAAGGCGATACCCAGGTGGCGGCCATAGGCGGCAAAGGCGTCCACGAAGTCAGTGTTTTCGTCGGCACCCAGAACGGCGCCGGTTTCCGCCGCCGATTCAAACATCTTGGCGGTCTTGTGATGGATCACCCGCATGTAGTTGTCTTCGCTGGTGTTGGGGTCGCGCACATTGATCAGCTGCAGCACCTCGCCCTCGGAGATGGTATTGGTGCTCTGCGAGAAAATATCCAGCAACCGCGAGTGCCTGAGGCCTACCATCAGCTGCAGGGCGCGGGAAATCAGGAAATCGCCCACCAGTACACTGGCAGCATTGCCCCAGACGGCGTTGACCGTGGGGCGTCC
>NZ_JBNPEC010000209.1:0-22808 GCF_051117345.1 Alcanivorax sp. | reverse complement strand
GGATAAACTGCTCAAGGCCGATGAAGCCCGTGCTGTGGAAGAAGCCCGCGGCACCATCGACGCTGCGCTGGAAAAAATGCGCCAGGAACAGGGCCATGAACTCGCTCGACTGAAGGCGCTGCAGGCCAAGAACCCGGCAGTGCGCGACGAGGAAATCCAGGCGCTGGAAGCCCAGACTGACGCATTGGAGAAAGTGCTCGGCGAAGCCCGCTGCCAGCTGGAAGCGGTGCGTGTGATTGTGGCCGGCGGAGTTTAAGACGTAAGCCAAAGGCACCACACCAGGCGACCAAGCGCCTCTATCGTAGGAGCCATGCTTGCATGGCTCCTACACTGCAACCCATTCGCCGGGCGGAAAATACCCCCGACCAGCCAAGGACATACCATGAGCGAACTGTTGAAGTGTGTGGAAATTGAGCCGGCAGGCGACGCCACGGCTACCGTGATCTGGCTGCATGGCCTGGGGGCCAGCGGTCACGATTTCGAGCCCATCGTGCCGGAGTTGAAGTTGCCTGCGGGGCTGGATGTGCGCTTTGTCTTTCCCCATGCGCCGGAGATTCCCGTCACCGTCAACGGTGGCATGGTGATGCCCGCCTGGTACGACATTCTCGCCATGGATATCGACCGCAAGGTGGACGAGGCCGGGGTACTGGCGTCCGCGGATGCGGTGGATGCCCTGATCGAACGCGAAATCCAGCGGGGCATTCCCGCCCAGCGGATCGTTATCGCCGGCTTCTCCCAGGGCGGTGCCGTGGCCTATCAGGCTGCGTTGCGCCACCCGCAACAGCTCGCCGGCCTGCTGGCCCTGTCCACTTACATGGCCATGCCGGTCACTCCTTCTGCCGCCAATGCGTCCCTGCCGGTCATGATCTGCCACGGCAGCAATGACCCCATGGTCCCGGAGGTACTGGGTCGCCGGGCCGCAGAAACGCTCACTGGCATGGGCTATGCGCCGGAATACCTGACCTACCCCATGGAGCACATGGTCTGCCTGGAACAGATCCGCGATATCGGGCAATGGCTGAGCAAAGTGCTCTCGGCCTGACCTGACCATCACCCCTGTTTACCATTACCACTCCCCTGTTGTGCTGGTCTTGCTTGCAAGCTCCCAACAGGGGTGCTGCCAATGATTCTGCAGTAAAACCAAACACCTCCCGTTCAAACGCTTCCATAAAATGCATTTTATTGCATTTTTTCCTTCCGCTCTGAGCATTGCCTTCAGACGCGATGCATTACGACGTTTTACGCTTCAAACAGAGCCTTTCACAGCAAAAACCGGTCTCTTGTTGTCAGATGAAAAGAAGCCTGTCGTAAGAGAGAAATAGTTATGAAAGTAGCGACATTACCGAAGCTGGTACTACTGGGTAGCGCATTGAGCCTGCCTCTGGCCAGTCTGGCACAGCCGCCCGCCTGGGCCGGCAAGGGGAAAGGTCCGGCGATGCAACAGCAGGAAAGCCACGAGCATGAATACCGCCGTGATGACCGCCACCGGGATTACCGCGACTATCGCTACAGCGACCGTGAACGAGACGCCCTGCGCCGTCATCTGAGCCAGAGGGATTACCCGTCTCTGCCGCCTGGCCTGCAGAAAAAAGTAGCCCGCGGCGGGCAGCTACCGCCGGGCTGGCAAAAGAAATTGCAGGTGGGCCACACCCTTAACGGTAACCTTGACCGTTATGGACAGCGCCTGCCGGTGTATGACGGTATCCGCCGAATTGACGGTGTCAGCGATGTGGTTATCGACAATGAGGTGGTCAGAGTCATGGACGCCACCCAGACCATTATTGATGTGTTCGGGATTCGTTAACGCCGTGATCAGTTGAAAGTTTAAAGTTCAAAGTTGAAAAGCGCGGGCGGCGGGTTTTGTTCTGAAGTTCCGTGCCCGCGAATTACCGTTAATCGCGGCGACAACTTGGCAAAGCTTGAGTATCTGGCCCGCGTTTCAACTTTAAACTTTGAACTAAAAAAGCCGCGCCCCTTTCGGAGCGCGGCTTTTTTCATGTTACCTGCAGCGTGGAGCGTGCTGCGGCCTGCTTACAACCAGTAAACGGTCACGAACAGGAACAGCCATACCACGTCCACGAAGTGCCAGTACCAGGCACCCGCTTCCCAGGCAAAACAGTTATCCGGGCCGAAGTGACCCTTGATAACACGGATCAGGGTGATCAGCAGGAAGATGGTACCGATGGTCACATGGGCACCGTGAAACCCGGTGAGCAGGAAGAACAGGCTACCGTAGATGCCCGCATCCAGGGTCAGACCCATGTCATAGGCGTGCACATATTCCAGACCCTGCAGGCCCAGGAAGATGGCGCCCAGTACCACAGTGATGGCCTGGAAGATGATCAACTTGCCACGCTGGTTTTCCAGCAGGGCATGGTGGGCGATGGTCAGGGTGATGGAGCTGACCAGCAGAATGGCGGTGTTGATGGCCGGCAGACCCCAGGCACCCATAGGGGTGGTGGTGGTGCCGTCCGGCGTAACGGTCAGGGGCCACATGGCCTGGAAACCCGGCCACAGCACTTCGTGGGTCATGGCGTTGGAGCCTTCGCCAGACAGCCACGGAATGATCAACCAGCGGGTGTAGAACATGGCACCAAAGAAGGCGGCAAAGAACATCACCTCGGAAAAGATGAACCACAGCATGCCCTGGCGATAGGAACCGCCCAGTTGATTGCTGTGCAGACCGCCCACGGATTCCTTGATGGTGTCGCGCCACCAGGCGGCAATCACCAGCAGCAACCAGGCCAGGCCGATGAAGAACAACGGCTTGCCGAAGAAATTCGGCTCCATGGTATCCATGGTGCTCTGCTGGATAAACTTGGCACCGCCAATGGCGGTCATGAACAGGCCGATGGACGCGGTCAGCGGCCAGGGGCTGCTCTCGGGAACGTAATACTTTTCAGTAGCCATTCGAAAATCTCCTCTACAACCGGCTGTTATCAGTTCACAGCCACGCTGTTATTTTTACCGGCGACCCGCTCTGTCACATCGAAGATCGTATAAGACAGAGTGAATTGGTTTATATGACGTGGAATTTCCGGGTCCAGATAGAAAATCATCGGCATGTCCTTGCGCTCTCCGGCGGCCAGGGTCTGCTGGTCGAAGCAGAAACACTGGGTCTTGTGCAGGTAGCGCGCAGCTTCCCCCGGTGTTACGGAGGGGATGCTCTGGGTAATCATGTCGTCTGATGTCGGGTTGCTGGCATAAAAATGTACCAGGGTAATTTCCCCCGGATGCACCTTGACCCGCTTGGTCTCAGAGGTGAATTCACCGCTGATACCGTCGCCTTTCTGGGTAATGAATTCCACCGTCACGGTACGATCCGCCACCACCTTTTCCGGTGCTTGCGTGGCGGCCGTACTGGATGTCTTGCCGTTCAGGCCGGTGATGTCACAGATAACGTTATAGAACGGCACCATGAGGAAGGCGAAGCCAAACATGGCTACCGCCCAGATCAACAGCTTTTTCAGCGTACGCTTGTTGCGTTCTTCCACGCTGAGCTGCTTTTCACTCATGGTGCCCGCTCCTGTCCGTTACCGGGACTTACTTGACCACCGGCGGGGTATCGTAGGTGTGGAACGGCGCCGGAGACGGCACTTCCCATTCCAGACCTTCGGCCCCATCCCAAGGCTTGGCCGCTGCTTTTTCGCCTTTCTTCATGGCGCACAGCACGGCGACCGCCAGGAACAGCAACTGGGACAGACCGAACCAGAAGCCACCAATGGAAATCCAGAAGTTGTAGTCCGCAAACTGCAGCGCGTAATCAGCGTAACGACGCGGCATGCCCGCCAGACCCACAAAGTGCATGGGGAAGAACAGCAGGTTGGCGGAAATCAGGGAGTTCCAGAAGTGCAGTTCACCCAGGGTCTTGTTGGGCATCACGCCGGACCACTTCGGCAGCCAGTAGTAGGCGGCGGCGAAGATGGAGAAGATGGCGCCGGTCACCAGTACATAGTGGAAGTGAGCCACTACGAAGTAGGTGTCATGGTACTGGAAGTCCACCGGGGTAATCGCCAGCATCAGACCGGACAAACCACCACAGGTAAACAGCACCACGAAGGCAATGGCCCACTTCATTGGCAGCTCGAAGCTCATGGAGCCGCGCCACATGGTGGCCACCCAGTTGAACACCTTCACACCCGTGGGTACGGAGATCAGCATGGTCATGTACATGAAGAACAGGGTGCCGGCCAGCGGCATGCCTACGGTGAACATGTGGTGAGCCCATACCACGAAGGACAGCAACGCAATGGACGCGGTGGCGTACACCATGGAGGCGTAACCAAACAGCGGCTTGCGGGCAAAGGCCGGGATGATCGCTGACACGATACCGAAGCTCGGCAGGATCATGATGTACACCTCGGGGTGCCCGAAGAACCAGAACACGTGCTGGAACAGTACCGGGTCACCGCCGCCGGCGGCATCGAAGAAGCTGGTGCCGAAGTGACGATCCGTCAGCATCATGGTCACCGCACCGGCCAGTACCGGGATTACCGCGATCAGCAGGAAGGCGGTGATCAGCCAGGTCCAGACGAACAGCGGCATCTTCATCAGGGTCATGCCAGGGGCACGCATGTTGAAGACGGTAACGACCACGTTGATGGCACCCATGATGGAAGAAATACCCATCATGTGAACGGACAGGATGAACAGGTCCGTGGAATCCGGGCCATATTTGGTGGACAGCGGCGCGTAGAAGGTCCAGCCGAAGTTCGGCGCACTGGGGTTACCGTCACCGAACGCACTCATGATCACGGAACCGATCAGAATGGTGAAGGCAAACGGCAGGATCCAGAAGGACCAGTTGTTCATCCGCGGCAGCGCCATATCCGGCGCGCCAATCATCAACGGAATCATCCAGTTGGCCAGGCCAACCGTGGCGGGCATCACCGCACCAAACACCATGATCAGACCATGTACGGTGGTCATCTGGTTGAAGAATTCCGGATCGACAAACTGCATGCCGGGCTCGAGCAGCTCGGCACGGATCACCATGGCCATAAAGCCGCCAGCGAGGAACATGGCAAAGCTGAACCACAGGTACAGAGTACCGATATCTTTGTGGTTGGTGCTGAACAGCCAACGTTTCAGGCCGGTCGGGGCGTGGTGATGATCGTGGTGATCGTGGTGATCATCATGGGTTGCAGCTGCAGTAGACATTGCTATCCCCTCCCTTATTCGTGGTCGTTAACGTCGGCGGGCTGGATCAGATCGCCGGTGTCGTTGCCGAAAGCGTTACGCTCATAGGTGACCACTGCCGCAATCTGGCGCGGGGTCAGCTGAGCCTTAAAGCTGGGCATGGCAGCACGGCCATTCACCAGCACATCGATGTGTTCGTTCAGGTGTTCCGGCTTGGTCGCGAAGTCAGTTCCCGCAAACGGCAGACCAATACCGCCTTCACCATTGGCACCGTGACACAGGGCACAGGCGCTGGCGTAAGTCTGCTTGCCTTCTTCCATGGCCTGATCGAGACCGGTGAAGGGTGTCAGATCCGGGCCAGAAGCGGCTTTCTCTTTCTCTTCAGCAACCCAGGTTTTGAACTCGTCTTGAGTGACCACTTCTACAGCGATGGGCATGAAGGCGTGGTTCTTGCCACACAACTCCGCACACTGACCGTAGTAAGTGCCTTCTTTACCTTCCGGCACCAGCGCCCACATTTCATTGACGAAGCCAGGGATAGCGTCTTTCTTGCCACCGAAATCCGGTATCCAGAAAGAGTGGATCACATCATCGGAGGTGACCAGGAAGCGGACTTTCTGACCTGACGGGATGATCAGCTTGTTATCCACTTCCAGCTGGTAGTTGTGGTCCTTCTCGGGAGCTTCCTTGCCGACCAGCTCTTTCGCGGTGCCGTAAGGGAACAGGCCACCGGACAGCACCGGATTGTTGTACTGCTCCGGCGGCGTGGCCAGGTTGGAGAAGAAAGACACGCCAATGTCGTTATCGTCTTCGTAGGTCAGGTACTCGTAGCTCCACTTCCAGCGGTAGCCGGTTACCTTCACCGTCAGTTCGGACTCGGCACTATCGTCAATCTGCACCAGAACGCGGGTAGCAGGCACCGCCATGGCAATCAGAATCACGAAGGGAATCACGGTCCAGAGCACTTCCAGGAAAACGTTTTCATGGAAGGAGGACGGATTGGGGTTCTTGGCGCGGCGGTGGCTGATCATGGAGTACACGATCAGGCCGAACACCAGCAGACCGATGACGGTCACAATCCAGAGAACGGTGGTGTGAAGATCTTGAATATCCTGACTGACCTGGGTCACCCCCGGTCGCAGGTCGAGTTCGGAACGTTCGGTCCAGTCGCTGGCGAAGGTCATACCACTGATCATCAGTGACGTCAGACCAACCGCCGCGCGGTGGAACAGAGTTGACTGCATGCGTTTGCTCCCTGTTTTCCCCAGCATGGCCTCGTAGGGCATGCTTGTTCTTTGCCGTCACCGGCACCTGGAAAGCGAAGTTTCAGGATGATGCCGTGGAGCCGCAGCCAACGCCTTGTCCCGCAGACCTCAGCGACCAAGGGGGCGGCCACTAACAGGGATCGTGCGGGCGGCAAAATCCAATAAAATCAAATAGCTAGAAATCAGCACGGTCGATTCCACCAGATTGCCACAGGTGCGGCAAATTGCCCCACTGCATATATGGGCGCCAACTCTAGTCATTCGCTTGGCCAAAGTCCAGCCGAAAGGTAGGGTTTATCAAGCCTTTCAGGCAGATACGAGCCCTCCTCATCGTGCTAGACTCTGCTCCCCTTTACCACACACAGCTTGTACCACATCCATGTCAAAACGACGTCAAATCTACCGGGTGATATTCCAGAATCAGGGTCATGTGTACGAGATCTATGCCTCGCAGATATACCAAAGCGACCTGTACGGGTTTGTCGAAGTGGAGGAGTTTCTGTTCGGGGAAAGGGCCAGCCTGGTGGTGGACCCGGGTGAGGAAAAGCTGAAGCGGGAATTCAACGACGTGATGCGTTCCTTTATTCCCCTGCACGCAGTCATCCGTATTGATGAGGTGGAAAAGGAAGGGGTCGGCAAGATCATCGAGTCCAGTGGCGGCAACATCACCGCTTTCCCCATGCCCCCCGGGCCGGCACCGAAGAAGTAAAGCCCCCTCCTCTGTGAGCAACAGGCAAAAAAGAAGGGCGTCAGTCTCGCTGAACGCCCCGAGGGTTGCCTGATGTTACAAGAGGAGAAAACGTGTCTTGCTTAAGTGATTTGTCCGGCGGGGACGATAAAGGTTCCGCCAGCAGGTAAAAAAAACGGCTATCGGGCTCAAGCCTGGGATTTGAACGAATCCCGCAGCGGCTCGCCGGTATTCAGCGCCACCTGCTCGGCGCGGGCCAGCAGCCGCACGAACAGAACCACCATGACTCGGGTCATCCATTCCATAACGCAGCCTCCAGACAATTAGGGGGTGGGGTGAAGCGCATCCTGCTCCCTGGTCATCCTTAACTGACCCTTCACCACATTTGCCCGCACCCGGCGGGCTCAGCAAGTCAGAGGCTCGCCAAGAGGATAAGTTCGAGGTGATAACGCGCTTTTACCTGACTTTTACAACCGGGCTATTAATAGAAGCCGTTATTGCGCCTGGTCGGTCTGCTCGATGGGCTGGCCATAACGCTTGGTGGGATTCACATCATGGGGCTGAATCCAGCCCATCACCATGCTCAGCAGAATGAACAGGAAGATCACCGCCGAAAAACCTACCCGCCAGGCCAGAGCCCGCATGGTCTTGCCCGACTTGCCGTCGTCCTTGACCAGGGAGAACAGGGCCCGTCCCAGCGACACCACTGCCGCAATCAACAGCACGATGACAATCAGTTTCACCCACCACATAAAATCACTCCGTCTCGATTGCCCCTTCACCCCCACTTGGCGGCAACTCGGGTTTTACTATGTACAATGTGCCGCCATTGTAATGGCCGCACCTTCCAGTACACGCTATAGTCCTCTTCAGACCGCTCAGAACGGATGCTGCAACCCCTAGTGAAACGACCATGTCCATCAACAAAGGCCGCAGCCCGGTTCTGTCCTGGATCGCCTTTCTGGCCACCCTTGCGGTTGCCGCCATTTGCCTGCGGCTGAGCTGGTGGCAACTGGAGCGGGCAGAGGAAAAACGGCTGTGGCTGGCCGCACAGGAAGAAAAGGCCCGCCAGCCTGCCGCAGATCTGCCTGACTTGCTGGCCGACTCGGCGCCCCTGCACCGGCAAGCCGCCGTCTCCGGCAGCCTGGATAACGCCCACAACGTGCTGCTGGACAACCGCATTCGCAACGGCGTGGCCGGCTACCACCTGCTCACCCCGCTGCAGACCCGTGAAGGTCATTGGGTACTGATCAACCGGGGCTGGCTGCCTCGCGGAGCCCGGCGGGAACAATTACCCGAGATTCCCGCCATCAACGGCCGGATAACCGTGGCAGGGACGGTATATCGCCCCTCCCGGGAGACATTTGTGCTCCAGAACGCTCCATTGCCAGACAATCAGTGGCCTTTACGGGTACAGAAAGTGGATTTTGACGCCATTGGCGAAAAACTTGGGGTAGAATTGGCGCCCTTCGAAATCCGGGTGCGCCCGGATCTGGTTCTGGGCGGTCATCCCCCTTTGCCACGCCCCTGGCAGGACATCGCCCCCATGGGCCCGGACAAGCACAAGGCTTATGCGCTGCAGTGGTTTGCGCTGGCAATGGCGGCCCTGCTGATATATGTTGCCGCCGCCGTGCGCAACCGGCGAAAGACGCGAGAGGAACACGCCTAATGTCTCCACGCACCAAGAACATTGCCACCCTGTCGGCAATCGTTGCTCCTTTTCTCCTGTTCTTTCTGGCGGGCCGCTTTCTGATCGATCCCTGGGAACTGCCGCGGGAAAACAAGGGCCAGCTACTCATTCCCCATATCGACATGGCCAACCTGAAAGCCGTCAATGACGACGGCGACGCCTATACCGGCGACGACATGGCCGGCCTTTGGACCCTCCTGTATGTGGCTGGCAGCGAGTGCGATACCCGCTGCAAGAACGGCCTGTATTACCAGATGCGTCAGGTGCGCCAGACGCTGGGCGCAGATGTGGACCGGGTGCGGCGAGTCATCCTGCATACCGCTCCGGCAGGTGACTCCCTCAACGACTTCTTGAACAACAACGTGAAAGGCATGGTATCGATTCATGCCGAACCACAAACCGTGAATGACGCCCTGGCGCCGGTGTATGAAACCACCGCCGGTGAACCGATTGGCGATATTTTCCTGGTCAGCCCGGACGGCCAGATCTTCATGCGTTACCCCACGCACGAAAACATGGATGCCACCCTGGAAGAGGCGGAAAACATCCGCGTCGATCTCAAACGCACCCTGAAAGGGTCTCTGATCGGTTAACGGAACGCTATCTATGCAAGCGCTTACTCCTTCACAAATCTGGCTGCGCCGGCTGTCTTTACTGGCCGTTTTCATGGTTGCCGTCGTGATTATCCTGGGAGCCTGGACCCGCCTTTCCGATGCCGGTCTGGGCTGCCCGGACTGGCCCGGCTGCTATGGCCACCTGGATGTCCGCAAGGCCATCGACCATGTGAATACCACCAACGACTCCTTGCCCGGCAGCTTGCGCGAAGCCCACAAGACCGTGCCGGAAATGGTGCACCGCTACTTCGCCTCTACTCTGGGCCTGGTGATACTGATCATCGCTGCCCTCTCCTTCATCAACCGCAAGCAGGAAAAGCAGCCCCTCAAGCTACCCCTGTTTCTGGTGGCGCTGGTGATCTTCCAGGGTATTCTCGGCAAATGGACGGTGACCATGGGTCTGCAACCCACCATCGTCATGCTGCATCTGCTGGGCGGCTTCACCACGTTTACGCTGCTGGTGTTACTCACTGCCCGCCTCTACCGCTGGCCCCGCTTTCTCAATGATTGCGACGTGCGCATGCTCAAACCGATTGCCTCCATCACCCTGATCGCCGTGATCCTGCAGATCGCCCTGGGCGGCTGGACCGCCAGCAACTACGCGGCGGTGGCCTGTACCGACCTGCCGGTGTGCGAAGAAGGCTGGCAGGATCGTCTGGATTTCGACGAGGCCTTTATTTTCTGGGGCCACGAACATGACAAGCCGGACTACGAATACGGTGTGCTGGATAACGATGCCCGCACCACCATCCACGTGATGCATCGCTTCGTCGCTCTGCTGGTAACCCTGCTGGTGCTGGCACTGGTCGCCAAGATCCTGATCCGCGCACGCAGTGTATTCTTCCGCAATTTCGCACTGGGAATCTTCGCCCTGCTGGTGGTGCAAATCGCCCTGGGGCTGAGCAATGTGATGTTTGCCGTGCCTCTGGATGTGGCCGTCGCCCACAATTTCGTGGCCGTACTGCTGCTCGCCAGTCTGGTACTCTTCATCCGTGCGATTAATGTGAAATGCGGCCAGAGCCAACCGTCTCCGTCCACATCGTCCAAAGCGCAAGGAGCGTGACCATGAGCCAACCCGCCACCTGGCGCGACTATCTGGCCCTGACCAAACCCGGGGTTGTCATGCTGCTGATGGTGACCGCCGTGGCCGGCATGTTTCTGGCCACCGAGCCGGCAGGCATGGTGCCGATGCACATCTTCATCCCGGCCTTTCTGGGGCTGACCCTGGCGATGATGTCGTCCGCGGCCATCAACCAGATCATGGACCAGAAAATCGATGCGATCATGAAACGCACCGAAAAACGCCCACTGGTTGCCGGTAAACTGAGCCCGAAAGCAGCCATTGCCTTCGCCGTGCTGCTGGCGGCGGCCTCCATGGTCATGCTGTATTTTCTGGTCAACCCGATCACCGCCTGGCTGACCCTGTTCGGCTTTGTCGGTTATGCCTTCATTTATACGCTCTATTTGAAACGCGCCACGCCGCAGAACATCGTGATTGGCGGTATCGCCGGCGCCATTCCGCCACTGCTGGGCTGGGTGGCCGTCACTGGCGAAGTCCATCCCTACGCCTGGCTGCTGGTGCTGATCATCTTCGTGTGGACGCCGCCGCATTTCTGGGCCCTGGCCATTCACCGTCGCGATGAATACGCCAAGGCCGACATTCCCATGCTACCAGTGACCCACGGCATTCCGTTCACCCGGGAATCGGTGCTGTACTACACCATTTTGCTGTTTATCTGCACCCTGCTGCCCTACCTGACCGGCATGAGCGACCTGATCTACCTGCTCAGCGCCCTGATCCTGGGACTGGTGTTTCTGTTCCACGCGGTGCGGCTGCGGTTTTCCGATGACCCGACACTGCCGATGAAAACCTTCGGCTATTCCATTACCTATTTGTTCGCGCTGTTTACCGCGCTGCTGGTGGATCACTATCTGCCAGTGACGCCACAGACCGTGGCCGGATGGCTGGGAGCCTGACGGGATTCATTGATAATTGAGAATGGAGAATTGATAACTACGCGAGCCGCGTATGCAGGTTCTTCAAACAAAGAGGCCGCGCCCAAACTTTGGGCGCGGCCTCTTTCATTTCAGACCCGAAAAAACCAGGCCGCGCGTTATCAATTCTCCATTCTCAATTATCAATTGCCCCTCGCAATCCGCCCACCTGTTGGCGTTATACTGGCTGTATAACGACAAACCGGGAGGACCTCATGACAACGCGCACCATGGATGAGTGGCTGGACGCCTACGGCGAAAGCCACCAGAACCCCACCAACAAGAAAGTCCACTTTGTCTGTGTACCGGTGATCTTCTTCAGCATCGTGGGCTTCCTGTGGGCCATCCCTGCCCCCTTCTTTGCCGGCTTCTGGGCCTTTCTCACCCTGGTTGGCGTCACCCTCTATTATGCTCGGCTTTCCCGTCCCATTGCCCTGGGCATGCTGATTTTCAGTCTGGCCTGCCTGTTCGTCCTGTCACGGATCGCGGCGAGCGGTGCCAGCGTCTTCTGGGTATCACTGGTCCTCTTTGTGATCGCCTGGATCGGCCAATTCTGGGGACACAAGGTGGAAGGCAAGAAACCCTCCTTCTTCGAGGATATCCAGTACCTGATGATCGGCCCGGCCTGGATCATGGGGTTTCTATATCGGAAATGGGGTATCAAATACTGACAGCCTCTCTACGAAACCACTGTAGGAACGGAGCGTAGCGGAGTAACGCACGCAGTGCAGTGCGGCCCGAAGGGTGAGCGAAGCGAATACACCTCTTGAGGTGCGAACCTGAGCACTGGCGAAGGAGTAGGGGTGATCCTTGCTTCAATGCTTTATCTATAGAATGCTTTTGGCGCTAACCTCGAGCACATCCCTCGTTATCGCTCGGTTCGCACCTCAAGAGGTGCTCCTACAGCGGCTTCGTAGCCCCTCCTTCCCCCTCTACGAGTTTTGCAGTAGTTTATAGCCACAATAAAACTGCACGGGGAAGGCTATCGTCATGGGGACTCTTATTTTTATCGGCATTATCGTCGCCGTTATCATCTACATCATTGCCGTCTACAACCGCCTGATTGCCCTGAAGAACCGTTTCAAAAACGGCTTTGCACAGATTGATGTGCAGCTGCAACGCCGCCACGATCTGATCCCCAATCTGGTAGAAACCGCCAAGGCTTACATGAGCCACGAAAAGGACACCCTGACCCAGGTGATCGAGGCGCGTAATCAGGCGGTGAGTGCCAAGAAAGCCGCAGCCGAACATCCCGACGATGGTGGCGCGGTGAGCAACCTGGGCAAGGCCGAATCCCTGCTGTCCGGTTCCCTGGCCAACTTCTTTGCACTCAGCGAAAACTACCCGGACCTGAAAGCCAACGACACCATGGCTCAGTTGATGGAAGAACTGAGCAGCACGGAAAACCGCATCGGCTTTGCCCGTCAGGCATTCAATGATGCGGTCATGAACTACAACACCTACCGCGAACAATTTCCGCAGAATTTCATTGGCGGCCTGTTTGGCAGCTTCAAGGAAGCCCAGCTTCTGAAAATAGAAACCGAGGAAGCCCGCAAGGCAGTGAAAGTCAGCTTCTGAGTCTGCGACCATGGATTTCTTTCAGCATCAGGAGCGGGCCCGCCGCAAGACCGGGCTGCTGGTCCTGTATTTTTTCCTGGCCGTTGTTGCCATTCTGGTCTGTGTGAATCTGGCACTACTGCTGGCATTTGCCTGGATGGACGTGCACCTCCCACCCGGCCAGTGGCTCACTCACCCCATGACGCTGGGGATCAGCCTGTTCACCCTGCTGGTAATGGTGTGCGGCTGCCTGTTCAAGACCTGGCAATTACGCCGCGGCGGCAAGGGCCTGGCGTCCATGCTCGGCGCTCGCCCGATTGACCCGGACACCCGCCACAGTGACGAAAAGACACTGATCAATGTGGTGGAGGAAATGAGCATCGCCTCCGGCATCCCTGCCCCGCAGCTCTATGTACTGGACAAGGAAGAGGCGATTAACGCCTTTGTCGCCGGCTTTCGCCCTTCCGAAACCGTGCTGGTGGTTACCCACGGCACCTTGAAGAAACTCGATCGGGGCGAACTGCAGGGTGTCATCGCCCACGAATTCAGCCATATTTTCAATGCCGACATGCGCCTGAACCTGCGCCTGATTGCCGTGCTGGCGGGCATTCTGGCACTGGGCAAGATCGGCGAATTCATGCTGCGCGGCTCCTCCCGGCGAAGCGCTTCCAATCGCAAGGGTAACAGCCTGGTGCTGGTCGGCCTGGCGCTGGTTGTGGTGGGTTATCTGGGCTTGTTCTTCGGGCGGCTGATAAAGGCCGCCATTTCCCGCCAGCGGGAATTACTGGCCGACGCCTCGGCGGTCCAGTTCACCCGTAACCCGGCCGGACTGGCCGGTGCGCTGATCAAGATTCGTAACGGCGATGGCTCCCATCTGGATTCCGTGCACGCCGAAGACATGAGCCATATGTGCTTCGGGGAAACCCTGGGCTTTCGTTTCCGCAACCTGCTGGCCACTCACCCACCACTGGACGAGCGTCTCGGTGCTCTGGGCAGCGACTGGGTTGCCCGAGCCCGCACTCGGGCACGCAGCGCCGGCCAGTCCGGCACGCCCTCCCCGGCGTCCATGCCGGAAGGTGTGGCAGCGTTCAGCGGTAGCAGTGACGCGGGTAATGGTGAATCGACCGGGGCCAGCCCGGCACCGTCCAGTCGGGTGGGCACCGTCAATGAGGCTGATGTGGGCTATGCCCGCTCGCTGCTGGAAGTCATTCCCGCTGATCTGCACAAGAAGCTCCACAACCCCGGTCAGGCAGAACTGGCCTTGTATGCCCTGATCATGAGCAGCTCGGACAGCGATCCGCAAAGCCTGCTGAAGAGCGCCGGCATGAGCGAACATCTGTCTGTCTTGCAGCCGTTGAGCCAGCAATTGTCCGACCTGGGTAGCCGCCTGCGCCTGCCCATCATCGACCTGGCACTGCCCACCCTCAAGGGGCAACCCTCGGCCCAGCGCAAGGGGATTCTGGAACGACTGGCCACCCTGACCCGAGCAGACCAGCGCACCACCCTGTTCGAGTGGGCATTGGTTGCCCTGGCCCGCCAACAGCTCGACGACCACGCCAGACGCAATCGCCATACCCGTTTCCATCGCTACCGCGCGGTGGCCGGCGAGCTGCAACTGGCGTTCTCGGTGATGACCTGGGCCAGCGGCGCTCGCGACGAGCAGGCCCGGGCCTTGTTCCGGCAAGCCAGCCATGGGCTGCTGCCCGAGGCCCGCACCTTGCTGCCACTATCCCAATGCAGCAGTCAGCGACTGGGACAGGCGCTGGATCGGCTTGCCGACCTGTCTCCCCTGCTCAAAGGGCCGGTGATCGACGGGCTGGCGGACCTGGTGTTAACTGACGGCAAGGTACAGGTGAGTGAAGCCGAGATGCTGCGCGCCATGGCAGCCTTGATGGAGTGTCCGCTACCGCCGCTTTTTGCGGGCAATCAAAGCCAATAAATACGCACTTCAAAAAAATGAATAATGTTCATTTGTGCGATATTTCCTACACTCTTTGCAGCAAATCTCCCCTGTGTTTGCCTGAGATTGCAGGCAAAATGCAGTCATCGCCAGAATCCTGCCACCGGTCGCAGGTGGTGTGATAAGCAGTGAATATTCAGGGACGATCCAAGAGCAAGGCCGAGGAAGACGCCATGGAACCGAACAAAGCCAGTACCCGCAATGCCTGGGATGCCGTTGCCAGCACAACCACGCAACTCAGAGACGGCAGCCTGGACCCTGCGCTGACCGCCTGGGTGAAAACCCAGGGGTTCAATATCAATAGCACGGTCTTTTCCAGCGTCTGCCGTTTTGACGAAGGGATTTATACCGGCACCCTGGTGGATCACCACGGCCATGCCTGGGAATTTCTGGCAGACCTGTCCGACCCCGAAGGCAGCGATCTGGAAGATGTCACCGCCAGCCTGGGCCCCAAATCCCCGGACCACCCCAACGCCGATCTCTGCGACCTGGTCACCATGGCCATTTACTACCAGCGCGAACAGCAGGTAGCGGCTTAACACCAAATAAGAAACCGAAGAGCGGGAATTCCGGCAAGGTATTCAGCCTGCCGTAGGAGCGTCGCTGGCGGCGCGATTCGAGCCTGGATTCAATGTAGGAGCACCGCTTGAGGTGCGAACCGAGTGTAGCCGAGTACAGAGAGGTGCGTTGAGGTATTGTCTAAAACCAGTCGAGCGCTGACATTCCTGATCGCCCTGCGGGCGATTTCCTTGCTGCGCAAGGTTCGCACCTCAAGAGGTACTCCTACAGCGGCTTCGTAGAGAGCACCAAAGCTGGGGAGCATCCTGCCCTTTCCCAATCCCACAAGTGTAGCTAGTCTCCGCCCCCTTTCCTGAACGGCAACAGGGTCATCGCCTCTTCGCGGTAACGCTGGACGTGCGCCGCTTCTTCCCGGCAGAAATCTGCAATGGCGTTATGAAAAGCCGGTTCACGCAGGTGGTGCATTGACCAGGTAATCACCGGCTCAAAGCCGCGCAGTATCTTGTGCTCCCCTTGCACACCCGGATCAAACGCCGCCAGCTGCCGCTCAATGGCAAATTCGATGCCCTGGTAATAGCACAGCTCGAAATGCAGGCCGTCCCGCTCTTCCAGGCAGCCCCAATAGCGTCCGTAAAGACAATCCGCATCGAAAAAATACAACGCGGCAGCCACCGGCCGATCTCCCTCCCGGGCCAGCACCAGCATCAGCTGATCGGCCAACCGTTCGCCCACAGTAGAAAAGAACGCCTCGTTCAAATAAGGCAACTGACCCCGTTTCAGGTAGGTGCTGGCATAGCATTGGTAGAAAAACGCCCAATCGCTGGCGCTGATCTGCCCCCCTTGATGACGGGTAATAGTCAGCCCCTGCTCCTGAACACGGCGCCGCTCCTTGCGGAGGTTCTTGCGCTTGCGGGACTGAAACTGGCCCAGAAAATCATCAAAATCCCGATAATCCCGATTAACCCAGCGAAAATGGCAGGCCTGCCGGGATACCAGCGGCAGCTCCTGCAACTGTTCCCGGCAGGCCGTATCCGGAAACAGCAAATGCCAGCCACTGGCCTGCTGCTCTCTCAACGCCTCCTGCACCCCGGCCCAGAGCGAATCCGCAGACATTTCACCCCGCCATCGAGGACCAGTGACCGGCGTAAACGGTATCGAGGTGACCAGTTTCGGGTAGTAGTCCAGGCCGTGGCGGTGATAGGCCTCCGCCCAGCTGTAATCGAACACATACTCACCCCGGGAATGGCTGCGTGCGTAAAGGGGCATCCAGCCGCCACCGATTTCAAGGTGACAAGGCTGCCAGCCGGTTTTCGGGGTAACCGCCCCACAGCCCTGCAGGGCATCGAAAAAGGCGTCGCTGAGAAACGGATAAACAGACACTGTCACTCCAGTTGGGCTTAGGGATGCTGTTAATACCCCCTTTCGTGCTCAGCCAGGCATGAGTTTCGCCGCCGGCTTGGGTACAATGCGCGGATTGTACGGTTCAATAACCTGTGCCGACGGCTGGGATCTCGTCGCAAACAGTGCTGCCGTGCGATACCGCCTCGTTTCCCGGCGGTTTTACAGAGACTGTTTCAGGCCAGCGCCACCCATTGTGACCGCATATTCTCCGCGAAGCAGCGGCGTAATGGCCAGAAGCGGCTACTTTTATCACTCATTGCTCAACAAGGTAACGTCAATTTCATGAATGTCTCCAAACCCCTGACCGTTTTTTATGTCGTTGCAGCCCTGTTACTGGCCATTCCCGGCGCCTGGCTGCTGTTTGCTCCTGAAATGGCACTGATCACTATCCACGAGAATCTGGCCGTGGTGAAATTTTCCAACATTCACAGCCAGCAAACCGGCCTGGGCCTGCTGCTGGCGGCTGTCGTCAACCTGGTCTGCCTGCTCGGCGGCGGTCAGCGCCTGCCACTGCATGTGGCGGTATTTTTCTACCTGGCCGGCCTGGTGGCCAGCCATGGCAGCGTGGTGTTCGCGGATCAGTGGTGGCTGTGGCTGCCAGTGCTGGTATACCTGCTGCCGCTGCTGCCACTGGGCAAACTGATACCGGCCAAACTGCCCCTGGGCGGCAACGGCCAGCAGCGCGGCGAAGTGAAGTGGTTCAACCCCAACAAGGGGTTCGGCTTCATCCTCACCGACAGTGGCGAGGAACTGTTTGTACACTTCAAGGCCGTTCAGAACGGTGGCCGTCGCAGCCTGCGCACCGGCACCCGGGTCAGCTTTGATACCCGCATGTCCGACCGCGGCGAACAGGCGGATAACGTCTACATCGAACAGTAACGCAGCATGCCGCACGCGGCGGTGTGTTGCGTGCAGCATGCTGCCTGTAGTGGAAAATAATAATGACATTGGCAATCGCTGACTGGGTGGTCCTGGCGGGCTACCTGTGTGTGGTACTGGGCATCGGCATCTACTTTTCCCGACGCAATACCAGCACCGAAGAATATTTCGTTGGCGGCCGTCGCTTTCGCGGCTGGGTCATCGGGCTGTCGCTGGTGGGTACCTCCATCAGCTCCATTACCTTTCTGGCCTACCCCGCCGACGCTTTCAAGACTGACTGGCTACGCTGCCTGCCCAACCTGGCCCTGTTGCCGGCCATGCTGGTGGCGGCCTTTGTCTTTCTGCCCTATTTCCGGCGCGGCAATATGACCAGCGCCTACGAATTTCTGGAACAACGCTACGGCCCTTCCATCCGGGTCTATGGCGCGGTCGCCTTTCTGGTGGCACAGGTGGTGCGCCTGGCCATGATTCTGTGGCTGTTGTCCCTGCTGATTCAGCAGGTCACCGACCTGTCCCCTGCCACCGCCATTGTGCTGGGCGGCCTCTTTGTGGGGCTGTACACGGTGATTGGCGGGATCGATGCGGTGATCTGGACCGACGTACTGCAGACCGTGGTGCTCCTGCTCGGTGGGTTGCTGTGCCTGTGGGTGATCCTGGATGCGCTACCCGGCGGCCTGGGGCAAATTTTTGATCAGGCCGGCAAGGCCGGAAAATTTGCCCTGGCTCCCTGGGAGGACGGCGCCCCCGGCGAGACCTCCTGGTCACTGTCGCTGAGCGAGAAAACCGCCACCATGATGTTGCTGATCGGCCTGACCAACTGGCTCACCGAATATTCCAGCAACCAGAATACCGTGCAGCGTTACTGTGCCTCCCAATCCACCGCCGAAGCCCGCAAGGGGTTGTGGGTGTACCTGTTCACCGCCCTGCCGATCTGGGCCTTCTACATGTTTCTGGGCACCGCCCTGTGGGTGTTCTTTCAGGTCTACCCGGATGTACAGGCCGGCGCCATTCTCAGCGGCGAGGCCCGCGCCGAAACCCTGATGCCCTACTTCATCACCAATTACCTGCCCGCTGGTGTTGCCGGTCTGGTGATTGCGGCTGCCCTGGCGGCGGCCATGAGCTCACTGGATTCCAGCATCAACTCGGTGACCACGGTGAGCGTGGTAGATCTGTACCGGCGCCACTTTAACCCCGGCCAGGATGACCGCCATTACCTGAAAGTCGCCTGGGGCATCGCCGTGGCCGTCACCGGCCTGATGATTGCCGGGGCCCTGTGGCTGAATCAGGCAGACACCAAAACCCTGCAGGACACCTCCACCATTCTGGTGTCATTGCTGGGTGGCGGTATGCTGGGGCTGTATCTGCTGGGCTTTTTCAGCGATCGGGGGGATGCCAGGGCAGCCTGGTGCGGGATTGCCTGCACCCTGGTGTTCACCGGCTGGACCGTGCTGACCAACAAGGGGTTATTGCCGGAGTCGCTCAGCGCCCCCTTCGACCTCTATTACACTGGCCTGATCGGCAACCTGCTGATGTTTGTGGTGGGGTATCTGGCCGCCAGTTACTGGCCGGCCAGAGCATCGGATTTGTCGGCCGATTCCCGCGGCTGATTCTCTGCCGGTGATGGCTGTTGCGGGGCGGGCATGGCCCGCGCCTGCAACAGCCGATCCCGGATCAGCCAGCCCGCCGCCCAGAGCACCAACCAGGGATCAATCAGATAGTCCCACAGGTTGTCACTGACCAGCAGATCGGCACCAAAGGCCAGTTGCGCCGCCACCAGGATCAGACAGGTGGCATAAGCGCGCAACACCCAGGCCAGCAATCCCAGTAGCAACAGCGCGGTACTGAAGCCGAAATTGCCAAAGCCCAGGGCATAGGGATCGGCATAACTGGACCCCATGCTCATCGGGTAGAACCACAGCGCCATCAATACCAGCATCAGGCAGGCGCCCCTCAGCTGCTTCAGGGGGAGCCAGTAATGGCCGGCAATACGATGCTGGATCGCCAGCATTGCCAGCAGGCCGGACGTGATACTGAAACCTGCCAGGTAGCTGATCACCCACGGTGCCAGCCCCCAGGGAAACGGCAGCACAGCCCAGACGAACACCACCACGGACAGCATGATCCGCCCGCGCACGGATAGCAGCGATGCGCTGATACGCAGCTGTACCGCCACCAGCACCAGGGCACAGACCAGAATATCAAGCGTCATGATTCTGCTCCTTGCCGATGCTCTTGCTGGGGGAATCCGCTTTCAACCAGACGTGGCGAATCGCGGTTTTGTTCCAGGTGTACACCATGTGCAGATCACCATTGCGGGAACGAATCATGTAGGGGTAGTCGTACTGGAATTCACAGCCAAGCCGGCCGTCACACTTGTTGTGACGGGCCCGATCCAGTAGCTGCGCTTCTTCTTCCGGTTGGACATCACTGTCCAGCTCCGGCTCAATCAGCGCACTGAATTGCTGTTCGGTCATTTCCTCACCACGCCAGCGCTCCCGGTCATGAAAAGTCCAGCGTTCCTGCCAGTTGCTGCCGCCATCACGGGTTTCCCGTATGCACAGATCATCCCGCTCATGGCGATTGCAGTTTGCCGCCACCAGCCAGTGACCTTCTTCCATGGCCAGACCGCTCAACGCGGCACTGGGGTTTTCCAGGGAAGAATATTCCAGTGCGTCCCAGTGCCAGCCCCCGTCGTGGCTCTCTGACTGATAGAGAAAGCCGTTGTTGGGCTCGTGCTCATTGCGCAGAAAGGTAACCGCATGGGTAGGGCTGTCTACCAGCACCAGAGGCTGGATGGCCTTGCGGCCATGGCCGATGCGGGCCTTGCCGAGAATCTGACTATCCTTGTCCAGCCGCAGGATTTCGCCGAACTTGCCAATCATTTCATGATAGACCGGCAGACCGATGGTGCCATCGCTATAACGAATGGGGGCCGTTTTCACCAGGGTGCTGATATTGAGGAAGGGGGTGGTGACCAATGCCTGATCGAAGCGCCAGCTCTCGCCCTGATCGAAGGATTCCATCACCACAAGCCGGCTCGCAGCCCAGCCGCCAAAACTGACCGCCACCACGAACAGGCGCATACGGCCATCCTCATCGAGAACCGGCACCACATTACCCAGCTTGCGAACATGCCGTCCCCATCCCTGGGCAATCTGCTCCCGGGTGATGACCGGCTCTTCATTGGACCAGGAGCCGGACTGCGGATCGAACACCGAGGAGTGGATGGCCACATCCGCCGCCCCTTCACGGCTGCCAGCGAACCAGAAGGCGCGAAGGGTGCCATCCGGCAACTCCACCATGGAAGCAGCATGGACCAACGGAGTATCGCCATCGGACACAAATGCACTACGCCATTGCGAGTTGTCCGGCACCTTGCCCTGTGATTCCACCACCATGGTTGGGCCGGGCTGCCAGAGATGGGACGGTGAAGCGGCAAAATACCCCGCCACCAACGCAGCCCCAACAAATAGATGAAATGCACGTTTAAGCATAGATAGCTGGCCAAAAACCATTTTTATTGTGTCAGCGAATCAGGTGCGCCGACCTGGGGCAGGCAAGTCTAGCAAAACCGCATAAAATTGCCTGCCATCGAAGCGCCGAATGACAACCGATTATCCGAAGCGGGCAGCAGAAACATACGGCAACGGTCAAAATATGTTCAGCGGTATCTCAATAATGGCATAATGCCGCCGCACCCGATTCTAATAACAGGCATGCAAGGACTCACCCTTTTCTATGGACAGACTCATTGTTCTCTTTCTGGCACTTTTTATTGCCATCTTTGCCCGGGCTGCCGACAACGACGAGCTCGAAGACTGGAAACTGGTCAGCGACCGCAACGACATCCAGGTCTACATGAAGCACCGGGATGAGTCCCGGCTGAAGACCTTCCGCGGCGTGACCCACTTTACGCTGGCGGATGAATACTCACTGGTCGCCCTGCTCAATGATTATCCGTCCTATCCGAAATGGCTGCACTTTGTAGACAGTGCGGAAGAATTCAACCGCATCAGCCCGCTGGATCGCTCCCTGCGCTTTACCACCCAGCTACCCTGGCCACTGGCGGACCGGGAAGCCGTTTTGCGGGCCAAGGTCACCCAGACCCTGACCGAAGACGAAGAATCAGTGATGGTGGACCTGATCAACCGCCCTGACGCCCTGCCCCCCAATAATGAGTATATCCGCTTCCCGGAAATGACCGGCAAACTGGGCTTTCGGCGCCTGGGCAACCAGGAAGTGGAAATGACCTACGAGCTGATTCTCGACCCCGGCGGCTACATTCCCGCCTGGATCGCCAACATCCTGCTGCGTGACGCCCCCTACTTCACCCTGGAGCGGTTACGCCGCATCGTCAGCAAGCCGGAGTATCAGAATCACTACTACGATTACCTGGACTTGCACGGACCCGGTCGCCCGGCGGCGGTTGTGGACAGCAGCGAATAACCAAAACGTAACAAAGTGATTATCAGTCTGTCATTTTCGGCCAGCTCTCCATTACCATAAGGACACACCCGAACAGGTACGGAGAGCACCCCAAAATGCGGCTGTTTTTCTTCCTCTATAGCTGGCTTGTCTTTGTTCCGCTGATGGCAGCCACCACCCTGCTACTGGGAGCGCTCTGCCTGTTGCTGGTGTTCTTCCTGCCCGCCGACCAGGTAGCGCGCCTTACCGCTGTACCCTGGGCCAGGCTGTGCCTGCTTTACAGCGGTGTGCGCGTGGATGTCCATGGCCGCGAACACCTGCAGCCAGGCCAGAGCTACGTGATCGTCGCCAACCATCTCAGCCAATTCGACATTTTTGTACTGTACGGTTACCTGGGCGTGGATTTCCGCTGGGTCATGAAACACGAATTGCGGCGGATGCCGGTAATCGGTATCTGCTGCGAAAAGCTCGGTCATATCTTCATCAACCGCTCCGACACCCAGGCAGCTATTGCCAGCCTCAACCAGGCCCGCACCCGTCTGGCCAACGGCGCCAGCGTGCTGTTCTTCCCGGAGGGCACCCGCAGCCGTACCGGCCAGATCAAGCCGTTCAAGAAAGGCGCCTTCAAGATGGCCCAGGACCTGCAACTGCCGGTGCTGCCCGTCACTCTCACCGG
>NZ_JBNPEC010000023.1:0-4602 GCF_051117345.1 Alcanivorax sp. | reverse complement strand
TGCCCACCCGATGGCCATCATGTGTGGCGTAGTTGGCGCGCTGTCCGCCTTCTACCACGACTCTCTGGACATCAATAATCCCGAACACCGTGAAATCACCGCGTACCGGCTGATCGCCAAGATGCCCACCATCGCGGCCATGTGCTACAAGTACGCGCTGGGCCAGCCTTTCATGTACCCACGCAACGACCTGGGCTATGCAGAGAACTTCCTGCACATGATGTTCGGCAACCCCTGTGAAGAATCCAAGATCAGCCCGACCCTGGCCAAGGCCATGGATCGCATCTTCATCCTGCATGCGGACCACGAGCAGAACGCCTCCACCTCTACCGTGCGTCTGGCCGGCTCCTCCGGTGCCAACCCGTTCGCCTGTATCGCTGCGGGCATCTCTGCCCTGTGGGGCCCGGCACACGGTGGCGCCAACGAAGCTGTGCTGAACATGCTCGACGAGATCGGCTCACTGGATAATATCGACGCCTACATCGCCAAAGCGAAGGACAAGAATGACCCGTTCAAGCTGATGGGCTTCGGTCACCGGGTCTACAAGAACTACGACCCGCGTGCCACCGTGATGCGCGAATCCTGCCACGACGTTCTGGCCGAACTGGGTGTCAACGATCCGCAGCTGGAACTGGCAATGAAGCTGGAAGAAATCGCCCTGAGCGACCCCTACTTCAAAGAGAAGAAGCTGTTCCCGAACGTGGATTTCTACTCCGGCATTATCCTCAAGGCGATCGGCATTCCGACCTCCATGTTCACTGTGATCTTCGCCCTGTCCCGCACCGTGGGCTGGATCGCGCACTGGAACGAAATGATCTCCAACCCGTACAAGATTGGCCGCCCGCGCCAGTTGTACACCGGCGAGACCGAACGCGAGTTCGTACCGGTCAACGAGCGCAAATAAGCGCCCGTTATCGCCACACAAAAAAACCGCCTTCGGGCGGTTTTTTTGTGTCTGAAGAAAAGCAGTTACGAGTTGAAAGTTGCGAGTCACGAACCCCAAAACCCTCTCGTGACTCCGCCTTTCGCTCCTCGAAACTCGCTTCTCGCTCACCGGCCAACACAGATTTCACCGCGCTGATTACACGCTATTACCGCCCTGCATTTGCGTGGTTGCGCCGTGCATGCAAGCATCGGCTTTCCGTTAATTGATCTTCCGGATTCCAATGATAAAAAATATCGCACTGCTGATTCTCATCATTCTGGTTGGCTATCTGTTGTTCTGGCCGGTATCCATTGATCCAGTAGCCTGGGAGGCACCCGAAGCGCCGGCACTGGAAGGCCCCTACGCCAGCAACTCCGCCCTGGCGGAAAGCCGCTCCCTGGCCGTTGATGACGGCATCGGCCCGGAAGATGTGGCTATCGATAGTGACGGCTTTCTCTATGTGGGCTATGTGGACGGTCGCATCGTCCGCTTCAATCCGGATGGCAGCAGCCCGGACCTGATTGCCGACACCAAGGGCCGCCCGCTGGGTCTGGATTTCGACCCGCAGGGTAATCTGATCGTGGCCGATGGCTACAAGGGGCTGCTCAGCATCAGCCCGTCCGGCGCGATTGCCGCGCTCTCCCAACGGGCCAACGGTGTGGATTACAAGTTCACCGACGATGTGGATGCGGACAGCAACGGCGTTATCTACTTCACCGATGCATCCAGCAAGTTCGGCCCTGCCCTGCACGCCCGCGATGACATTCTCGAACACGGAGGCCACGGCCGCCTGCTGCGCTACGACCCGGCCAGCGACCAGACCCAGGTCCTGCTGGATGGCCTGCAATTCGCCAACGGCGTGGCACTGTCGCGGGACGAAGACTTTGTCCTGGTCAATGAAACCGGCAGTTACCGGATTGTTCGTTACTGGCTGAAAGGCGACAAAGCCGGCAGCCATGATGTGTTCTTCGACAACCTGCCCGGCATTCCCGATGGCATCTCCAGCAACGGCAACGGCACCTTTTGGGTCGCCCTGTTCAGCCCTCGCAATGCCATGCTGGATGGCATGTCCGACAAGCCCCTGCTGCGCAAGGTGGCCTTCCGATTACCATCGTTTCTTCAACCCCAGCCGGCCCACCACGGCTTCGTACTGGGCCTGAACGAACAGGGTGAAGTCACTCACAACCTGCAGGACACCAGCGCCGACGCCTTCGCTCCCATCACCAGCGTGGAACAACACGGCAATACCCTGTATCTGGGCAGTCTCACCGCCCCCCGTTTTGCTGCCTACCCACTACCGGCCAATGACCCCGCCACGGTTACCGAGCAGGACGCCAGCAATGCCACAGATTAACGCTGCCTTTATCGGGCTGGGCACCATGGGTTACCCTATGGCCGGCCACTTGGCCGAAGCCGGTCTGTCCATGACCGTCTACAACCGCACCGCCAGCCGCGCTCACCAGTGGGCCCGGGATTTCAATGGCCGTACCGCTGCCACCCCCGCAGAGGCCGCCGCAGGCGCCGCCATGGTGTTCGTCTGCGTGGGCAATGACGATGACCTGCGCCAGGTAACCCTGGGGCCAGATGGCGTCCTGGAAACCCTCAGCGAACGCGCCCTGCTGGTGGATCACACCACCGCCAGCGCCGCGGTGGCCCGGGAGCTGGATGCCGCCTGCCGGGATCGCCAGGCAGACTTTATCGATGCGCCAGTGTCAGGCGGCCAGCAGGGTGCCGAAAACGGCCAGCTGTCGATCATGTGTGGCGGTGATAATTCTGCCTACCAGCGCGCGATTCCCGTGCTGAACCACTATGCCAAAGCGGTCAATCTGATGGGCCCGGCTGGCAGTGGGCAGCTCACCAAAATGGTCAACCAGATCTGCGTGGCTGGCCTGGTGGAAGCCCTCGCCGAGGGCGTCGCCTTTGCTCAAAATGCCGGACTGGATGCCGCCAAAGTGTTCGAGACCATCCAGCATGGCGCCGCGGGTTCCTGGCAAATGAGCCACCGCCACCAGACCATGATCGACGACCAGTTCGAACACGGCTTTGCCGTGGACTGGATGCGCAAGGACCTGGATATCTGCCTGACAGAAGCCGCCCGCAATGGCACGCCCTTGCCGGTGACCGCCCAGGTGAATGATTTCTATCAGGAGATCCAGGCGATGGGTGGCGGACGCTGGGATACCTCTTCCATTCTGCGTCGCCTGCAAAAGCCCAAGGAGCCCGCCAACTCCGTTGTTTCCTTTTCACCAAGGCAACAACGAAAATATTAACCCCCTTTGATCGCGTCGATATGACGCACCCTTTTCGGGCGCCAGGACTTCCTCAGAGCCATTTTCCTATTGCTCTGCTATTTTTTGGGGCAATGAACAAGCAGCGCCAGGCTCATTCAACAACCTCTCCATGCTGCTGTGATGCCCTCCAAACCCACCACTAGGTCAACGCCTGACTTCACCTGCAGCTGCGACAACCCTGTTTGCATTGGCACGAGGCCCGTCTGCCACTCTTTTCAGTGACACAGGGCCCGGCGCACGTTCTCTGCCTGGCCTCTTGAATCGAGTCATAAATGGCTCCAGATCTCCACATATAGACAAAAACAAAGAAAAAGATCATTATTGAACCATGAAGTCAGGAGGCACTATGGAAGCAGTCAGCCAACAGCCCCCACAGGCCCTGAACGACGGCGCCCGCCATGCGGCCCTGCGCGCCGTACTCAAGCTGCTGGAACACTGGCAGTGCAGTGAAAAGGAAAAGATGGCCCTGCTCGGCGTGGGGCGCTCCACCCTGCACAAGTACCAGAGCCAGCCGGACAGTGCCCGGGTCGGCAACGACCTGCTGGAACGCCTCAGCTACTTGCTGAACATCCACCAGGCGCTGCGCACCCTGTTCGGAAACCGGGAAAACGTCTACGGCTTTGTTCGCATGGCCAACCACAACCCGTTCTTCAACGGCGCCACGCCCATGGACATCATGAGCAACGGCCGTGTGGCCAGCCTCTACGAAGTACACCGTCAGCTGGACAGCCTGCGGGGCGGCCAATGGGGGTGAGCGAAACTGAGACCCATGCCCTGCCCCGACACGCTTTCCCCGCCCAGACCGCCTACCGGTTGGTTAACGGCAAATACCCGCCCATCGCCATCTTTGACGATGTGGCAGACCAGGCCGACTTCGATGCCCTGTTTGCGGTGCAGGCCCTGACCAACCCGCGCCTGCAGAACGAGGTGGGTGATCTGAACCGGGTGCCGCCTGCAGAACGCCCCTGGGGCATTCCCGGCTGCAACTATGCGCTGGGACCCTTTGTCCACGTAAACCCCGCCGGCTCCCGGTTTTCCGATGGGGCCTACGGCGTTTTCTACTGCGCGGATCGCATGGCCACGGCCCTTGCCGAAACCCGCTACCACCAGCAACGCTATTTCCAGCAGATTGAAGGGCTGAAATACGATCGCATTGTCATGCGTGGCCTCAAGGTCTACTTCTCGGCCACCCTGTGCAACATCACTCCGGCAGCACAACATCCGCACTGGCATGACCCGAAGGATTACCGGGCCGCGCGACAGCTCGGCCAGCAGCTTCACCAACAGCGTGAAACCGGCCTCCACTACGAATCCGTCCGTGCCCCCGGCAGCCACTGCTACGCCCTGCTCAGCCCCCAACCAATCGAAGCCGTCCCCCCCAGCGCG
>NZ_JBNPEC010000074.1:0-22918 GCF_051117345.1 Alcanivorax sp. | reverse complement strand
CATAGTGACCGACGCCATCGGCCAGCTTGCGGGGAGAGGTGCCGGTTTCTGCCACGATCAGGGTGTTGTACTGTCACCGGGGACCGGGCCGTCGGGGCGGAACTGACGGTATTCCTCGAAATGCTCGCCGGCGAGACGCTCGTTGCCATCCAGTCGCGCCGCCCAGCCGGCCAGATAGACCAGTGAAGCAAAGTCGGTGGTGTGCTGCTCTTCTTCGGCGAAGGCATCCTGCAGCAGGCCATTAAGGAAGGTGGCGCGGGCGTTACCGTAATCGCCATCGATCAGGTAAATCAGGCCCCGGTAGTAATAGACCATGGAGCGCTCGTAGGGCTCGCCCTTGAATTCCTTTTCCCCCTCTTCGTACCAGAGGCTGCGTGCCTTGCGTGCGGCGTCGTTGTCTGCATACACACTTTCGATATTGGCGATGGCCTCATCCAGCGTGCGGCGGGCGGTATCCAGCTCGCCCTGTTTGAAGGCGGTGGCGCCGATTTCCATCAGATTCAGGACTTCATTGCGTCGCCCTTCCTGGAAAAGCTTGCGCCAGGCGGGCTGCAAGGCCGCTGGCTGGCTGGCGACATACTCTTGTTTGGCTGGATCAAGGGGGGTTGCGGCATATTGCTTTGGGCCGGTAGCGCAGGCACTTAAAAGACTGGCACCGATGAGCGGAAGGATGAGTTTCTTGCAGACATAAAGGGAGTGTTCCCCCCAAAAAGCAGGCGTAAAGGTGGTAGCCATCAACTTCCCCGTTGGATGGATTCTTGTTGCTGTCGTTCGGGGTGTCCCCAGACCTGCCCCGCCCTAGTCGTTCACTGCCAGTATTGAGCAGGCGACGATAAGTGCGCATCCCCCATATGGGGGATAGGAGGAGATTAACCTGGTAAATATTGTTGCTGCCTTGTAGCGACCGCCGAGGGGATTCCGGTGATTATTGAATGCCCGGAATGGGGGGGCAGTGTTGGTCGCTCGCGGGCTCTGACTTTATTAGTGGGGAGTTGATTCTGGCCCCTGGAAGGGTAGTTTGGTTTGCCTCTCTTCTTGCCGGCTTGCCCTTCAATATCGCGTTTCCGCCATTCCCGAAAACTGCTTGGCCAGATAGGTGGCATAGTTGTCGGTCATGCCGGCAAGAAAATCCAGCGCCCGCATGATGCATTGATAAATCCTTTCCTGCTCCGGCAGTGTTGCCAGATCCTCGGGGAAGCTGTGGCGGCCGATCAGATCGATGATGCGTTCGTGGCGGTAGTTCCTGGCGTTGTCACAGGCATGGGAAACCGCCGCTTCAATCAAGCCGTCCAGTAGCGCGCCCATGACTTCAAACGCACCGATTTCCAGCTCGATCTTTCTTGGATGTTCAAACACTTTCGAGCGTGCCAGTTGCTTGGCATTTTCCACTACATCGCGCACTGCCGGTTCGCAGTGGCTGATCAGATCGCCGTCCATCCTGCCGCTCAGCAGGTTGTCGTGGTTGGCCACGAAGGCTTCCACACCGGCTTCGATAAAACGCTCGATAATCTTGCCGCGCAGCAGGGCGGCCTTGCGGCCGTCGCGCAGGTCGGAGTGAATCAGGTCACGCACTTCGGGCGTGTCCGGCAGGGCCGGTTGCAGCAGGGCATAGACTTCATCCCAGTGCAGCAGGTCCATCTCCAGGCCGTCTTCCAGATCAATGATGGCGTAGCAAAAGTCATCGGCGGCCTCCATCAGATAGGCCAGCGGGTGGCGGCAGAAGCGGCCGGGTGAAATCTCCAACAGGCCGGTCGCTGCGGCGACTTCGTGGAAAGCATCGGTTTCCGAGACAAAGGCGCTGTACTTGCCCGGCTTGCTGCTGGCGGCGCCGGCATCGGCGGACAGCCAGGGATATTTCAGGAAGGTGGCCAGGGTGGCGTAGGTGAGGCGCATGCCGCCATCGTACTGGTGGTATTCACTTTTGGTGATAATGCGAAAGCCCTGGGCGTTGCCTTCGAAAAAGGTCAGGTCGCTTTGCTGTTGCGGGGCCAGCATGTCGAGAAAGCGCTGCCCCCGTTCCTGGAACCAGGCGCGGATGGCGCGCTCACCAGTATGCCCGAAAGGCGGGTTGCCGATATCGTGGGCCAGGCAGGCGGACTGGACGATGTCGCCAAAGTCGGTGGCGCTGACCGTGTCCGGCAGCCGGTTCTGTTGTTGCAGCCGCTCCCCCACGCGGATACCCAGGGTGCGCCCCACACAGGACACTTCCAGAGAATGGGTCAGCCGGTTATGCACATGGTCGTTGGTGGCCAGCGGGTGTACCTGGGTCTTGCGGGCCAGCCGCCGAAAGGCGCCGGAGAAGATGATCTTGTCGTGGTCGCGCAGGAAGGCGGTGCGGCCACTTTCGTCCTTGGCGCTGCGCCCGCCCAATCGGGCCTTGTTGAGTAACTGGTGCCAGTCCATACAAAAAAATCCGCCTGCGGGCTTGATGAAAAACGCCGTCGCACCCAACGTGAGAAGAATCAATCACAGCATGTTGCCACGGGCCGTGCTGGGATGAACAGAACTGGAACGCAGTGGAACACGAACGGGAGGCGTAATGAATCTGGATAAACCCCTGCTGATGCTGGTGACCAGCGCAGCGCAAATGGGCCAGGGTCAGCAGACCGGCCTGTGGCTGGAAGAGTTCGCGGTGCCGTGGTTGCTGTTCCGGGAGAAAAATATTCCGGTGGTGGTGGCCAGTCCCCGGGGCGGCAAGATCCCGGTAGACCCCAATTCCGTGCCGGATGACGAACAGAAGGCCCAGTGGTCCGAGGCCATTGCGGCCCTGCAGGATACCCGGCCTCTTGAGGAAATCTGGGAAGACGGCTTTGCCGGCGTCTTTGTGCCCGGTGGTCACGGGGCCATGTTCGACATGCCCGATCATCCGCTGGTGGCGGCGGTGATGGAGCGCACCTGGGCCCAGGGTGGCTTGCTTGGTGCGGTGTGCCATGGCCCGGCGGCGCTGGTGGGGCTACGCAATGAAGATGGCACCCCGCTGGTGCAAAACAGCACCCTGACCTGCTTTACCAATGAGGAAGAGCGGGAAGTGGGGCTGGATGAGGTGATGCCGTTCCTGCTCGCCACGCGTCTGGAAGAGCTGGGCGCCAAGCTGGATCTGGCGGACAAGTTTGTCAGCCATGCGGTGACGGATGGACGACTGATCACCGGGCAAAACCCGCAATCGAGCCAGGCCGTGGCTGACGCCATGGTTGAGGCGCTCTACCACCGGGAATAGGTCGCCGGGAATCGTCGCCTGCGCTAAGGTTGTGGCATCGCGCCGTGGGCGTTTTTTGTTACGGGAGAGATAATGGGAATTTACGATTACACCGCCACTACCCTCAGTGGTGAAGACAAGGCGCTGGCCGACTTCAAAGGCAAGGTGCTGCTGGTTGTTAACACCGCCAGCAAGTGCGGCTTCACCCCTCAGTACAAGGGGCTGGAAGCGCTTTATGACGACCTGCAGGAAAAGGGGCTGGAAATCCTCGGCTTTCCTTGCAACCAGTTCGGCAAGCAGGAGCCCGGCGCGGCGGACGAGATCGGCGCTTTTTGCGAGAAGAATTACGGGGTCAGTTTCACCATGTTCGACAAGATCGACGTGAACGGTGACAACACCCATCCGTTGTACGCCTACTTGAAAAACGAAGCCACCGGTGTGCTGGGCAGCAAGGCGATCAAATGGAACTTCACCAAGTTCCTGATCAACCGCGATGGCAAGGTGATCAAGCGTTACGCGCCCACCGACAAGCCGGAAGCGATCCGCAAGGATATTGAAGCGCTGCTGTAGGAAGACGAGCTGCAAGCTACAAGCTGCAACGCGAATGAGGTATGCGAGTAAGGCGAGTTGACTGCCCGCGCTTCGAGGTTTGGGCGCGGGCATGGCCTTTCAGAACCTAAAGGCCCTTGGCGCGCCTTGTTGCTTGAGGCTTGTAGCTTGTAGCTGCCTTCATGCGCTCTTGCGCTTTTCCAGCCATTCAAAGGCGGCCATGCCCGCTATCATGGCGGCGACGAATATCACTGCCTTGACGCTGCCGGTGCCCAGTGCCACCAGCGCCGGTCCTGGACAGAAGCCCGCCAGTCCCCAGCCAACCCCGAAACCCAGCGAACCGAGTACCAGCCGCCGGTCCAGTTTGCGATTGCCGGGAATCTGGATGGGGTCACCGCTCCAGGCCAGGCTGCGCCCCCGGGTGAGGGCAAAGCCCACTGACGCCACGGCGATGGCGGCCACCATGACCAGCGCCAGAGACGGGTCCCAAGGGCCGGCCAGATCCAGAAAGGCCAGTACCTTGGCCGGGTTGGCCATGCCGGCCAGCAATAATCCGACCCCGAAAATCAGGCCGACCACAAAGGCGCTCAGTTGCGACCGGTTCATAGAGCACCTCCCAGCAAATGGCGAAC
Source organism: Alcanivorax sp. (assembly GCF_051117345.1). Lineage (GTDB taxonomy): Bacteria > Pseudomonadota > Gammaproteobacteria > Pseudomonadales > Alcanivoracaceae > Alcanivorax. Next base: position 18,541 of record NZ_JBNPEC010000074.1, on the reverse strand, counting down.
CACAAAGACGGTGACAAAGCCGCTACCCATGAATGCCAGGGTGGCGGCCAGTGAGCGAGGAGACAGCCGCGATATACCGCAGACCCCGTGGCCGCTGGTGCAGCCGGCACCGTAGCGGGTGCTGATGCCGACGACCAGCCCGGCCACGATCAGCAGGGGCCAGTCCGCGGCGATGATCAGCGGCGGCAGGGTGCCCGCCAGACTCCACAGCAGCGGGGCGGCAACCATGCCCAGTACAAAGGCCAGTCGCCAGGCCCGGTCACCGGGGGCGGGACGCAGCAGCCCGCCGACAATGCCGCTGATGCCGGCAATGCGGCCGTTGGCGTGAATAAAGAGCGCTGCGGCCAGCCCGATCAGGGCGCCACCGGCCAAGGCAGACCAGGGGGTAAAGGCGGTCCAGTCGACGGTCATTGGGGCTCTCCACAAAACAGGGCGTACAGGGTTTCCAGCACGGCCAGGGCCTTGGGGTCGGCAATGGAATAGTGCATCTGCTTGCCGTCCCGACGACTGGCCACCAGCCCCTCCCGGCGCAGGACGCCAAGCTGCTGGGACAGGGAGGGTTGGTAAACGCCAACCAGCTCTTCCAGCTCGCTGACGCTGCGCTCGCCGTCGGTGAGCTGGCAGAGCAGCAGCAGCCGGTCCGGGTGCGACAGCGCCTTGAGCAGCTGACTGGCTTCGGTGGCGTTATCGCGTAGGGCGTCCATATCCAGTGTTTGCATGATACTTCCATTAAATATATTTAAATAAAATATATAATGAATGGTGGATCTCATGCAAGCGAGCTGATGCGTTTTCGGAAAGGCCCGGCTGCTAGACCGGCAGCACTCCGTAATAGACAGCGAAGAAATGACAGATGCTGCCACCCATCACGAACAGGTGCCAGATGGCATGGTTGAAGGGAATGAAACGGTCGGCCAAGTAGAAAATTACCCCGGCAGTGTAGGTGATGCCACCGGCAAGGATCAGCCAGAACCCCGCCTCGTTCAATTTGGTAGTCAGTTCCCCGGAGGCAACCAGGATCAGCCAGCCCATGGCCAGGTAAATGCCCACCCGCATCAGTTTGAAACGGTGCCCATACATGGCCTTCAGACCGATGCCGATCAGTGCCAGCGCCCAGATCACTGCAAACAGGATCCAGCCGGTCTGGCCGCGCAGATTGACCAGCAGGAAGGGTGTGTAGGTACCGGCAATCAACCCATAGATGGCGCAGTGGTCGAGCATCTTGAACACCGCACGCCATTTCGGGTTTCGCAGGCTGTGGTACAGGGCGCTGGCACTGTAGAGCAGGATCAGGCTGGCACCAAAAATACTGAAGCTGACAATTTTCCAGGGATCGCCCTGCAGGCTGGCGGCAACAATCAGTATCACGGTGCCGGCGACACTCAGGGCGGCGCCGATGCCGTGCGTCAAGCCGTTCAACCATTCTTCCAGAAGTGAGTAATCCGTTTCCGGTTGCGGGGTTGCGGTCATTGACGAGATCTTCTTGCGGCTGGAGGAGACTGCATCATGCCGAGCGCCAAAGGCGCCTGTAAAGCGCCAATTCGGACAGATGTGTACATCAGTCTTTTCTATCAAAGCGATGAAATCAATTTTCTATTGATGGATCGGGTGCGGCGTTACGGTGATCACAAGCCATGGCGAACAGGGTTGAAGTTCCTGTTCCCAAGGCCATGTAGAGAAGAGTGGGAGAGAATCCCTCGTCACCTTTTGACAGCAAGGAGCCACGCAATGATTGAACACAACAAGCAGGTTGCCGAGCAGTTGAGCAAGTTACTGGCCGAGAGTTACACCCTCTACCTGAAAACCCATAAGTACCACTGGAACGTGACTGGCCCCATGTTCCACAGCCTGCATCTGTTGTTCGAGCAACAGTACACCGAGCTGGCCCTGGCAGTGGACACCATCGCCGAACGTATTCGTGCGCTGGGCTGGAAGGCGCCGGGCAGCTATGCGGAATTTGCCAAGTTGTCCACGGTGAAGGATGCGGTGGGCGACCCGTCTGCCAGTGACATGATCCGTGAGCTCACCGAGGATCATCGCACTGTGGCCGAACAGGCCAACCGGGTGCTGAAGCTGGCCGGCGAGCACGAGGATGAAGGGTCCTCCACGGTGGCCAGCGACCGTATCGAGATTCACGAGAAGGCAGCCTGGATGCTGTCCGCTCATCTGGATTGATAGATAAAGGCAATCGCAAAGATAGCAGCAATCCGTTTTTCAGATGAATAGAGGGTGGCTATTATTGAGCCCATATCAAACGAGTCACCCTCTAATTGAAAAAAGGAGTGCAAGCATAATGGAAAATCGCGAAGGGCAACGTGTCCCCCAAGTCACCTTCCGCACCCGTGAAGGTAATGAATGGCAGGACGTGACCACCGATGATCTGTTCCAGGGAAAAACCGTGGTGGTGTTCGCCCTGCCGGGCGCCTTTACCCCGACGTGTTCCTCCACTCACCTGCCCCGCTACAACGAACTGGCGCCGGTGCTGAAAGCCAACGGCGTTGATGACATCGTCTGCCTGTCGGTCAACGACGGCTTTGTGATGAACGCCTGGGCCGGTGACCAGTCTGCCGGCAACATCCGTTTCATTCCGGATGGTAACGGTGAGTTCACCGACAAGATGGGTATGCTGGTAGACAAGCAGGATCTCGGCTTCGGCCCGCGCAGCTGGCGCTATTCCATGCTGGTGAAAGACGGGGTGATCGAACGCATGTTCATCGAGCCGGAAAAGCCCGGCGACCCGTTCGAGGTCTCCGATGCGGACACCATGCTCAACTACATCAACGGCGAAGCGGCCTTGCCCAAACGGGTGACCGTTTTCACCAAGCCGGGCTGTCCGCACTGTACCCGCGCGAAAAAGGCGCTGGCGGAAAACGGCTATGCCTTTGAGGAAATCGAGCTGGGCAGCCGGGGGCTGAGTTACAGCAGCCTGGCAGCGGTTACTGGTGCCGGCACCACGCCGCAGGTGTATATCGAAGGCGAACGCATTGGCGGCGCCGACGAACTGGAAGCCTGGCTGAAAGCCTGAGCAGGCCAGAGGTATTGCAAAGAGCAACCTCGTGACGCGCTCACCGTCACCGCACGGCAGGTCGGCTTGACCCATCCGCTGTGCACCTTATTCCCCCTTGGGTCGACGTCTGTCGGCCCTTTTTTTTGCTGGTAAATCCTTGGGCTCAATGCACCCTACACAAAGACACCACAGTCATTTCAGGTCAGAATCCGGTAGGGTTTTGAATAGGTTTCACGACATCGTGGCAAGGTATGTGATAATTGGTACTGACAAGTACCAAAATACTGGGAGAGCACGCATGGGACGTTTCTGGGCACTGGTTGGCCTGTCTCTGGTGATGGCGGGATGTGGCGATGAGCCACCGGCACAGGCGCCTTTACCGCAGCCGGTGAAGCTGTACACGGTGAACGGTGACGGTGCCGGGCAACTGCGCCATTACCCGGGGCGGGTGGTGGCCACGGAAGGGTCCCAGCTGGCGTTTCGGGTGTCCGGGCAGCTGACCAAGCTGCCGGTGCGTGCCGGTGAGCAGGGGAAGAAGGGGCAATTGCTGGCGGCCCTGGATCCGGCGGATTTTAATAATCAGTTGGCGGACCGCCAGGCCCAGTACGACCTTGCCGAGAGTCAGTATCAGCGGGCGATCAGCCTGCGCGAGCGCGGGGTGATTTCCGAAGCCCAGTTCGACGAGTTGCAGGCAAAACGGCGTCAGGCCCGGGCCGCTCTGAGCATGGCCCGTGACAATGTGGAATACACCCGGCTGAAGGCGCCCTATGCGGGTACCGTGGCGCGTACCGAAGTGGAGAATTACCAGTTTGTGCAGGCCAAGGAGCCGATTCTCTATCTGCAGGGCGACGACAACATCGACATCGAGTTCGCTGTCTCCGAACGCTTCTTTACCAACCTGCGTAAAGGCGGTGAGGACTACCAGCCCACGGTGCGCTTTGAAGGTGCGCCCAATCGTACCTTCAAGGCCAGCTACAAGGAGCATGAAGCCAGCGCCGATGCGCGTACCCAGACCTACAACATCACCCTGACCATGGCCAACCCGGAAGGGCAGGTGGTGCTGCCGGGCATGAGCGTGGACGTGGCCATTGATCTTAGCCAGATTCGCAAGGCTGCCGCCGACCGTTTGCAGGTGCCGGTAGAAGCCGTGTTCAAGCAGGATGGCAAGGAGGGCGCCTTTGTCTGGCGTTATCAGTCGCAAAACGGTATCGGCACCGTGTCGGCGGTGGCGGTCACCCTGGGACAGGTGGTCGGTGAAGGCGTGGAAATTCTCGATGGCCTGAGCAGCGGAGACCGGGTGGTGAGTGCCGGCGTCCATCATCTGGAAGAGGGGCAGAGGGTACGTGAGCTGGTGAAAGAGCGGGGGCTGTGATGAATATCGCCGCATACAGCATTCGCCACCGGGTGGTGAGCTGGCTGTTCACCCTGATTCTGTTGGTGGGCGGGATTGTCAGCTTTTCCGGCCTGGGTCAGTTGGAAGACCCGGAGTTCACCATCAAGACCGCCATGGTGATCACCAGCTACCCGGGTGCTTCGCCTCGTCAGGTAGAAGAAGAAGTCACGTTGCCAGTGGAAATGGCGATCCAGAATCTGCCCTACGTGGATTATGTCACTTCCATTTCCAGCAATGGCCTGTCCCAGGTGCAGGTGGAAATGAAGCCCACCTACCGGGCCAGCCAGCTCAAGCAGATCTGGGATGAATTGCGTCACAAGCTCACCGACCTGCAGCCGCAACTGCCTCCGGGGGTCGGCACCATTCAGGTGATGGATGACTTCGGCGATGTCTACGGCATTCTGATGGCGATCACCGGTGATGGCTATCGCTACCAGGAAATGCAGGATTACGCCGACTACCTGACCCGGGAGCTGGTGCTGGTGAAAGGCGTTGGCAAAGTCGTGGTGGGGGGGCAGCGCCAGGAGCAGGTGCTGGTGGAAATTTCCCGCACCCGGTTGGCGTCCCTGGGCATCAGCCCGGAGCGCATCTTTTCTCTGTTGCAGACCCAGAACACGGTGAATCCGGCGGGCAAGGTGAGGGTGGGCGACGAGTACATTCGCATCTATCCCACCGGCGAATTTCCCACCGTGCAGGACATGGGAGATCTGCTGATTTCCGATCCCGGCGCCGATGAGTTGGTCTATCTGCGCGATGTGGCCAGCATTGAACGGGGCTATGCGGAGGTGCCGGACCACCTCTATCGCTTCAACGGTGACGCTGCCCTGACCCTGGGGATTTCCTTCTCCAAGGGGGTCAATGTGGTGGAAGTGGGCGCGCGGGTTGAGCGGCGCCTGGCTGAGCTGGAATACCAGCGGCCGGTGGGGATGGAGCTGGCCACGGTGTACAACCAGCCCCAGGAAGTGGATAGCTCGGTGGGCGCCTTCCTGCTCAATCTGGGCGAGGCCATCGCCATCGTCATCGCCGTGTTGTTGGTGTTCATGGGGGTGCGTTCCGGCCTGCTGATGGGCGGCGTATTGCTGCTCACCATCCTTGGCACCTTTATCGTCATGAAGGTGCTGGCCATTGATCTGCAGCGGATTTCCCTGGGGGCATTGATCATTGCTCTGGGGATGTTGGTGGATAATGCCATCGTGGTCACCGAGGGGATCCTGGTGGGCATGAAGCGGGGTATGTCAAAACTGGAAGCGGCGGTGGATATTGTCCGCCAGACCATCTGGCCGCTGCTCGGGGCCACGGTAATCGCCATCATGGCGTTCGCACCCATCGGCCTGTCCGAGGATGCCACCGGGGAATACACCAATACCCTGTTCTGGGTGCTGCTGATTTCATTGCTGCTCAGCTGGATCACCGCCGTGACCCTGGTGCCATTCTTTGCGGACCTGTTTTTCTCTGACAAGGATGTGGGCGGTGCCGGTGGCGAGGCAGAAGATCCCTATAAGGGCAAACTGTTCGTGATCTACCGGCGTCTTCTGGACCGGGCTATTCACCACCGGGTGCTCACCCTGTCCGGCATGGGCATCCTGCTGGTGGTGGCGGTAGTGGGCTTCGGGGCCGTCAAGCAGGCTTTCTTCCCGCCGTCGAATACGCCCATGTTTCTGGTGGATTACTGGTTGCCCCAGGGCAGTGATATCCGCGCCACGCGCGAAGCGGTAGAGCGGCTGGAATCGTCGCTACTGGACATGGACGAGGTCACCGGGGTGACCAGCACCATCGGCCGTGGGGCGGAGCGCTTCATGCTGCCGTACAACCCGGAAAAGAGTTACCCCAGCTATGCCCAACTGATTGTTCAGGTGAGCGAGCGCGAACAGATTGATGCGGCCCTGTCCGCTACCCGCGAACTGATTGGCGAGGAGCACCTGCAGGCCTTTGCCAAGGTGAAACGGTTGATGATCGGCCCCAGCCCGCCGGCATCCATCGAGGCCCGCTTCAGCGGCCCGGACCCGCAGACCCTGCGCGAGCTGGGCCTCAAAGCCCAGGCGATCATGCGTGAAGACGGTGGCCTGGAAAGTATTCGTCATGACTGGCGCCAGCAGGAAAAAGTGATTCGGCCCCAGTTCCAGGAGGCCCAGGCGCGCCGTGCCGGCATCAGCCGGGAAGATCTGGACAATACCCTGGCGCTGAACTTCAGCGGCCGCACGGTGGGGCTCTATCGGGACGGCAGCCAGTTGCTCCCCATTGTCGCCCGGCCGCCGGAGGATGAACGACTCAGTGCCGATAACCTGAACGATGTGCAGGTATGGTCACCGGTTTATACCACCTACATACCTATTACCCAGGTGGTGTCCGACTTTCGCACCGAATGGGAAAATGCCCTGATTCTGCGTCGCGATCGCAAGCGCACCCTGACCGTACAAGCGGAGCCGGATGTGCTCGGCGACGAAACCGCCGACCAAGTACTGCGCCGTATTCGCCCGGCCATTGCCGAGCTGGAATTGCCGCCGGGATATTCGCTGGCCTGGGGTGGTGAGTACGAAGCATCGAAAGATGCCCAGGCAGCGGTATTCGGCAGCCTGCCCATGGGCTATCTGTTCATGTTCATCATCACCATGCTGCTGTTCGATTCCCTGCGTCAGCCGTTGGTGATCTGGGCCACCGTGCCGCTGGCCATCATCGGCGTGACCCTGGGGCTGCTGTTGCTCAATGCGCCCTTCGGCTTCATGGCATTGCTGGGTTTCCTGAGCCTGTCCGGCATGCTGGTGAAGAACGGCATCGTGCTGGTAGAGCAGATCAAGCTGGAGATGGAAACCCTGGAGCCCTTCGAGGCGGTGATGACCGCTTCCATTTCCCGGGTACGACCCGTGTGCATGGCGGCGGTGACCACCATTCTCGGCATGATACCGCTGTTGTTCGATGCCTTCTTCGAATCCATGGCGGTGGTGATCATGTTCGGGTTGGGCTTCGCCACCATTCTGACCCTGATTGTGGTGCCGGTTCTCTATACCCTGGCTTATGGCATCAAGCCGGGGAGGGAGGAACATGTTTAGGGAAGCCGCAAGCTACAAGCTTCAAGCCACAAGGCGCGGGATTGTGTAGTGCCACCCTGCTAGGGCTTTGCGCCGCAATTTGCCGTTAAGCGCGGGCAAGGCTTGATGGGGTTGGCACTGGCCAGATCGTGTTGCAGCTTGAAGCTTGGCGCTTGTAGCTTTTTTGACAGGTGCCAGCCTTCCCGCTCTCTGCCACAATGCCCGCCTGACACGATTCACTACCCCAAGGAGTCCCCATGTTGCTGGCTGTTGCCGCCGTGATCGCTGGCCTGATTGTGCTGGTATGGAGTGCTGACAAGTTTGTGGAAGGGGCGGCCGGTACTGCAGCCCATGCAGGTATGCCACCGCTGCTGATCGGCATGCTGATCGTCGGTTTCGGTACCTCGGCGCCGGAGATGGTGGTGTCTGCCATGGCCGCACTGGATGGTAATCCTTCGCTGGCATTGGGCAATGCCTATGGCTCCAATATTTCCAACATCGCCCTGATCCTCGGGGTGGTTGCAGTGATGAGCCCCATCGTTTTGAATTCTGCGGTTCTCAAGAAAGAGTTGCCGGTTCTTACCCTGGTGACATTGCTGGCCGGCTATCAGTTGCTGGATGGCAATATTTCCAAGGTGGATGCCTGGGTGCTGCTCGGCGTGCTGGCGCTGCTGATGGGCTGGTCTATCTACGCCGCCATGACCGGCAAGGGTGATGTGCTGGCCGGGGAAGTGGAAACCGATCTGGCCGAGCATCCGCTGCCACTGAAGACCTCCCTGTTCTGGCTGGTGGTGGGCCTGGCCCTGCTGGTGGCCAGTTCCCGCCTGCTGGTGTGGGGCGCGGTGTATATTGCCCAGTCGCTGGGGGTCAGTGACCTGGTCATCGGCCTGACCATTGTGGCGATCGGTACCTCCCTGCCAGAGCTGGCCTCAAGCATCGCCGCCGTGCGCAAGGGCGAGCACGATATTGCCTTTGGGAACGTGCTAGGCTCGAACCTGTTCAATACCTTGGCGGTGGTGGGCATTGCCGGCGCCATCAAACCCATGAGTGTAGAGATGGTGGTGTTGCAACGTGACTGGAGCCTGATGATGGTGTTGACCTTGGCACTGTTTGTGATGGGTTTTGGTCTGTGGGGTCGCAAGGGGCAAATTACCCGCGGCAACGGTATCGGCCTGCTGGTGGTCTTTGTGGCCTATATGAGTTACCTGGGCGGTGGCGTATTGATGGCTGCCCGATGATCCAGCCAATGAATTCGCAGAAAGGGACGTAGTGGCGATGCAGGATACGGATATATCGGTAAAGCTGGAGCGAGGCACGTTCCTGTTTACGCTGGTGGCGGTCAGCGCAGCGTTTGCGCTGTTGCTGAAACCCTTCTTCGCCCCCATTTTCTGGGCCTGCGCCATTGGCGTGATTTTCTATCCGTTCCAGAAGCGCCTGCTCGCCAAATGGCCCCATCGCCGTAATCTGGTGTCCCTGTGCACCCTTGTATTGTGTGTGGTGCTGGTGGTGATTCCAGTACTGGTAGTGGCTTCTTCCTTCGTCACCGAAGGCGTATCCCTGTTTCAGAAAGTGCAGAGCGGCGAGCTCAATCTGGCCGACTATGTGGATCGCATCAAGCAGGCATTTCCCTGGCTGCAGTCCGCCGCCGAGCGTTTTGATATTGATCTTGAACGGGTCAAGTCGCAGACCGTGGAAGCCTTCACCGGTGCCGGGCAGTTCCTGGCCAAGCGTGCCTTGGCGGTGGGCCAGAATACCTTCCAGTTTTTCCTCAATCTGGGCTTGATGCTGTATCTGGCGTTCTTCCTGATTCGTGATGGCGATTCCATGGTCAGTATGCTGATCCGGGCTCTGCCACTGGGCGATGAGCGTGAGAAACTGTTGTTCGCCAAGTTTGCCGAAGTGACCCGCGCCACTATCAAGGGCAACCTGCTGGTGGCGGCCACCCAGGGGGCTCTGGGTGGCCTGATCTTCTGGTGGCTGGGCATACCCGGTGCCTTGCTGTGGGGGGTGGTGATGGCGGTGTTGTCACTGATTCCTGCGGTGGGCGCGGGCCTGATCTGGCTGCCGGTTTCGCTCTACCTCTATGCGGTTGGTGATATATTGAACGCCACCATCCTGGTGCTGTTTGGTATTTTTGTCATCGGGCTGGTGGACAATATCCTGCGTCCGATCCTGGTGGGACGAGACACCAAATTACCGGATTATGTGGTGCTGTTTTCCACCCTGGGGGGGCTGGCCATGTTCGGTATCACCGGCTTCGCGCTGGGGCCTCTGCTGGCTGCCCTGTTTGTGGCCTTCTGGGGTATTTTCATTCGTGAGTTCAATGAGGGTGAAAGCCCCGCCGCCCTGCTGGAGCAGCAGGGCGACAGCGAGGAACCACCCGGGAGTGAGGCATCATGATTTTCCTGCGCCTGGTATTGGCCGCGTCCGTGGCCGGCCTGTCCACCTTCGGTTGTGATGAGGAAGACGACAACGGTCTGTTTTCTGACAACGCCAGAATCTATTTCCATAACCAGCTGACCCAGGTGGGGGGTGGCAGCGAAGACGACGTCACCGTGGACCTGTTCGTGGATAATCAGAACAGTCCGCTGCAAAACGATGTGGAGTACACCATCACGGGTAATGTCAGCGCTGACTCCATCGAGCTGGATGACGACAGCGAGTCGTTGTCTTTCGATGCCCGTGGCAGCAGTTCCGGCAGTACCCTGGTCAACGGCCCGCTGAATCGTACCCTGACAGCGGGTGATCGCTATACCGTGGTGCTGATGGGCGATACTACCCTGGACAACCGTCAACTACGCACCTACCGGCACCAGCAAATGACCGTGACCAGCGGCCAGATCCGGGTGCGCTTCATCAATACCTTGTCGCGTCTCGCTGGCGATGAGCTCAGCGTTGCTACACCGGGCGCTGCCGGCCAGTCGTTAGTGTCCGGTCTGGAATATGCCCAAGGCAGCAGCTATGTATCGGCCAATGCCAGTGGCACCCTGGAGGTAACGGTTAACAACGAAACCCAGGGTCTGGAGATCGACCAGGTAAGCTGTAGCGTCAGCAGTGGCCGTAGCTACGATGCCATCATTGCCTACCGTCGTTTCGACAGCGACGATGATCAGATTGCCCTGTACTGCCAGCCGTTCAACTGAGCGGCTGGTACTTTCCGCCTTTCGGACCCCTCCAAACTGCCAACCATTACCAAAAAAACGCCGCCGCCCGTGGTAATTCTGGCGTCGCCAATCTATTCGGGAGAAAACCATGAAAAAGCTGGGCTTACTGGCCATGGCCGGCGTAGTGATGTTGTCCGGTTGCGGGGGTGACGATGATGAGGTGGAGGATCTGCTGCGTGAGCCTTCCGCGGTCTTCTTTCATAACCAGTTGGCGGGAACGACAAGGACCGATACCACCGTAGATCTGGTTGCCCGCAACAACCTCTCTGAGCCATTGTTCGAAAATCGTCAGTATTCCACCACCGAGCAGGATGGTGTGGCCTTCCAGCTCGACGCAGATACCGAGACTGTCGTGTTCGATGTGAATAACGACACAACTACCCTGGTTGATGACCAATCTTTAGAGCTGAAGGCCGGACAGAGCTACACCCTGGTGTTGATGGGGCAGGTGAGTGGCTCAGGTGGCTCCGATCCGATCCTGAGAAATTACCAACAGAGTGTGGCAGCCGTCTCTGACAGTGAGGTCAGGATTCGATTGATTCATGCGCTTTCAGGATTAAGTGGGCAGCCTTTGGCTGTATCGGTCGGTGGTGACTTCTTGGCTGATGGGTTTGTCTTTGGTCAGGCGACTGACTACGAAGCTGTTGCGCCTGCTTCTGACGAGACACTGGAATTAAATGTTTTCCGCTATGCAATGTGGAATGGTGTGGATCAGGTCGATTGTGAGATTGAGGCAGGAAAAAGCTATGACGTCATCATCACGCATCCTGCCTATGACAGTGAAGTCGTAGAAATATTCTGCCAGCAGGTGCGCGGGTCTTGATAATGGACTGATGTTCCCATTCCAAAGAGTGAAATTTACTTGGCTGGCCGTCCTAGGAACCATGCTCGCATGGCTCCTACAGCCCAATCTGAATTATTTCAGTCGTACTGATGGATCCAGGCTGGGGGCTTTCAGGGGGTTGCCCTGATACGCCGCTACATCGCCGAACCGGTCGTTGGGCCAGTCATTCCAGTCCGCAATGGCCGCTTCCAGACGCGCCTGATCCCTGCCCACGAAATTCCACCACAACAATACCGGTTGCCCGAGGGGTTCGCCGCCCAGCAGCATCACCCGGCTGTTGGCGGCGAGCGTTAGCGTCAGGCTGTCACGGCCACAACCCAGGTAGTACAACTCACCGACCTGCAGGGTTTCGCCGTCCACCTCGGCGCTGCCTTCGTTGATGCATAATCCGAGTTCAAATCCCGCAGGCACGGGCAGGATCAGGGTGCAGGTATCTTTCGCCACGATATCGGCCCCGACCAGGGGGGAGAACACCTGAGCCGGGGAGCGGCGGCCATTCAGCTCGCCCACCACCAGGGTGATATCCGCACCATCCTGCTGCCATTGCGGTAGATCGGTGTGATGGCTGAAGGCCGGGTCGGTGTCTTCGTGTTCGGCGGGCAGGGCGATCCAGAATTGCAGGCCGTGCATGGGGCCGTTAAAACCGTCGGGACTTTCCTCGGAATGACAGATGCCATGGCCCGCGGTCATCAGGTTGAGCTGGCCGGGGCGGATTTCCTGTTCATAGCCCAGGTTGTCCTTGTGCAGCAGCGCGCCCTCGAACAGCCAGGTCACGGTCTGCAGCCCGATATGGGGGTGGGTTCCCACATCCACGCCGTTGTCGGGCGCCAGAGAGGTGGGGCCGATATGATCGAGAAAACACCAGGGACCAATCAATCGCTGGTCGCGGCTGGGCAGGTGGCGAATGATCGGCAGGCCGCTGCCGAGAATACTTTTGCGTGAGGCCACTGCCTTGAGAGTGGGCTTGCCGGCAAGGTTGGGGCATTCCACCATCTCGCCGCTGGCATTGGTATTGCTCATGGCCGTCTCCGTGGCATAGTCGTGATACGAGGGCTTTCAGTATGAAAGCGGTGGATGACAAAGAAAAGGAGAGCGTCATGGCGCGAGTGCGGGTACGTAGCGTTGAGAAATATGTACAGCAGATTGATGCCCGGCAGCATCAGCTCAGTGCTGATGAAGGGGAAAATATGGGCGGCACTGACAGCGGCCCCAACCCCTATGAATTATTGCTTTCTGGCCTGGGAGCCTGCACCTCCATCACCCTGCGCATGTATGCGGAGCGCAAGGGGTGGGAGCTGGGCGAGATTCAGGTGGGGCTACACTTTTATCGGGATGATGCGGGCAAGGAATATATCGAGCGTAGCCTGACGTGCAGCGGTGATCTGAGTGAGGATCAGCGCCAACGCCTGCTGGAGATCGCCGCCAAAACGCCGGTTACCAATACCGTGCGTCAGGGGACGCCGATCGCCACGGATTGGAAATAAGCGGCACGTCGCCGGGGCTTTTGGCATACTCGCGCCTCCATTGACTCAGCGGAGGTCCTTGCATGTTCAAGGTCAACGAATACTTCGATGCCAAGGTGGCATCCATTGCCTTTCAAACCGAGACCAAGCCCGCCACGGTGGGAGTGATGGCGCCGGGCGATTACGAGTTTGGTACCAGCGAACACGAGACCATGACGGTAGTCAGCGGCGCACTGACAGTGAAGCTGCCCGGCGCCGCCGACTGGCAGACATTTGCTGCCGGTGACACCTTTGAGGTGGTGGCAGACAGTCGTTTTCAGGTAAAGGTGGCAGTAGATACCGCCTACCTCTGTCTGTACGGCGAATAATAATAATCTGGAAGAACGGGGGGCGGAATGCCGTTATTTCCTGCCAGGGACGGCCAGTCACTGCATGTGAGGATTCTGGGGCGTGGCCAGCCGGTGCTGATGTTGCACGGGCTGGGCATGCAGGGGCGCGACTGGCTGCCTTTTGTGTTGCCATACCTGCGCCGTTATCAGTTTTATATGCCGGATCTGCGTGGAGCAGGGAATTCTGCCGCTGCCCGTTTCAACCAGCCCGATGTGTTTCATAACCACATGCAGGACATGGAAGACCTGGTGAGCCACTTTGGCCTGCAGGATTTTCACCTGGTGGGCTATTCCCTGGGGGCGACTACCAGTCTGCACTGGCATGCCCATGGGGATTTTTCTCCGGTGGGCCGTTATCTTCATATTGATCAGACGCCCTGCATTGCCAACCAGCCTGACTGGGCCCATGGCCTGTTCGGTGACCGCCAGGAGCACTTTTTCTCGCAATTGCGGGAATTGCTGACATTGCTGGACGCGGCACCGGATCACGGGCGGATCGCCAACCTGGCCGCCGGAATGCGCGAGGCTGTTCTTCGTCAATTGACCCATATTCTGTCCCAGGTGGCCGGTCGCCCCGGGCTGCACTCCGCTTACCGGGCAACGTCTCGCTGGTCCGGGCTGTGGGCGCGATTGTTGCCGGTGGCAGAGCTGGCAGACATCCGTGCCTACCTGCAGGCGTATCTGTCCGGCACCCATGATTACCGATCTTCAGCCGCAGATTTTCCGGTGCCGGCCACGGTGATTACCGGCGCCCGCTCGCCTCTCTATCCTGCTGAAGGGCAGGCCGTCTTTGCCGAACTGATTGGTGCTCGTCATGTGGTGCTGCCGCGCTCTGGCCACGTGCCGCTGATGAGCCAGCCGTTGGCGTTTACCCGGGCGCTGGGCGAGTTTCTGGCCGGTACGGAGTGATAGCCTGACTTCCTGGTAAATAGCGCTTCGCCGCAGTGCCGGAATACGGCGCGCCTCAAGGGCCATGCTCAAGAGCCTGACGGTTTTGCGTTTAGCGGGATGCTTGTCGTTTCTCTTTTCCTATAGCGGAATGCAATTTCGGAAATCTGGCAATAGCGGGTAGCATGCATAGCCTTCCTGAGTCGGTTTCGGAGAGAACAGGTGGTCGCCATTCACAACACTGCCCCCGCGCTGACGGTGCGAGCAGGCACTGATGCCATTGCCCATTTGCGCGAGCACGGCTTGCGTGCAGAGGATGTGGACATTGTTCCCGGTGCTGCCGGCGGCCCCAAGGCGCTGGGTATCAACGGGCTGGACCGGGCCGTTTTCGGTGACTTCCTGCCCCGGGCGCCTCGCCGTCGTACCCTGATCGGCGCCTCCATCGGTAGCTGGCGCTTTGCTGCTATCGCCATGGGCCAGGATCCGGCCCAGGGGTTGGAGCGATTGGCGGAGCTCTACACCAGTCAGCGTTTTCCCAAGGGGATTACCTCCCGGGAAGTGAGTCATCGCTGTGCGGCCATGCTCTCCGAGCTGCTGCAGGATCGTGACCAGCACATCCTGCATAACCAGGACTACCGGCTGGTGATTGTGGTGATTCGCAGCCGCGGGTTGATGGCTCGTAACGGCGGTCTGGGGCTTGGCCTGGGACTGGCCGGACTGATCGGCACCAACTTTTTCAGCCGCCAGGCCACCGGCCTGTTCATGGAGCGTGGCTTGGTCTACCCCGACGGCAGCCCGCTGCCGGTGGGCCCGCTGAATGATTTCACCACCCATCATATTTCCTTGCGGGCGGAGAATCTGCGCGCCGCCCTGCTGGCCAGTGCCGCCATTCCCATGGTGCTCGATGGGGTCAGCGAGTTGCCCGGGGCTCCGGATGGGGTTTACCGGGACGGTGGCATGCTCGACTACCACCTGGACCTGCCCTACCAGAGCGCCGGCATTGTCCTCTACCCGCACTTCACCGACCGGGTGATCCCCGGCTGGTTCGACAAGCCCCTGCGCTGGCGCAACGGCGACCCCAAACGCCTGCGCCGCCTGTTGCTGGTGTCGCCCTCCCGGGAGTACCTGGCCAGCCTGCCCCACGGCAAATTGCCCGATCGCACCGACTTCAAACATTACCTGGGTGATGATGCCGGCCGCGAGGCCTACTGGCGCAAGGCGGTGGGGGAGAGTCAGCGGCTGGGGGATGAGTTCCTGGAGCTGGTGGAAAGCGGCAAGCTGGTAGACCGCATCCAGCCGCTCTGAAAACCAGTTAACAGTGAATAGTTAACAGCTGCGCGACCAAGGTCTGTATTGAATTTCAACGTATGAGGCCGCGCTCTGATGTCCAGCACGGCCTCATGCGTTGAAGGAAAAACACACAGCCTTGGTCGCTGTTCACTATTCACTGTTAACTGTTAACTACACCCCTGCTAGTCTCACCTGACCTGTAATCACCACCAAGGTTGCCCATTGTCTCAGACCGTCCCTCTCTCCACATTGTCCCTCGTCCGCCAACTCTGGCAGCAGACCTGGCCCATGGCGCTTGGGGTCATGTCGTTACTGGGGTTCTACCTGGTGGACAGCATCTTTGTGGCACGGCTGGGAACAGCACCGCTGGCGGCGCAGTCGTTCACCTTTCCGCTGGCGTTTCTGGTGATCGGCGTGCAGGTGGGAATCGGCATTGCCATTGCTGCTCTCATCTCCCGGGCCATCGGTGCCGGCCAGCAGGATCAGGCCAACCGGCTTGGTGCCCTGGTGCTCACCGGTGGTGGCCTGATGCTGGGTGCCCTGGTGTTGTTCCTGTGGTTGATTCAGACCCCGGCGTTTTCCCTGATCGGTGCCAGTGAAGCCATTCGCGAACTGATCCGCCCCTACTGGGCGATTCAGGCCCTGGCCATGTGGGTAGGCGGGGTACTGTATTTTGGCTACAGCCTGTTCCGGGCCCACGGCAATACCCGCTTCCCGGGGCTGATGATGGTGCTCACCAGCCTGCTCAATCTGATTCTGGACCCGTTGCTGATTTTCGGGGTGGGCGACTGGCAGGGTTTCGGCCTGCCCGGCGCGGCGTTGGCGTCCCTGCTGGCCTTCTCGATCGGCATGGTCATCCTGGTGTTGGCGCTGCGGGGGCAGGGCTGGGTACAGCGCCATGGCATGCTGTTGCAGATGCGGGTGTCCGCCTGGCCGTTCGCGCAGATTGCCGGGCCCGCCATGATCAGCCAGCTGATGCCGCCGTTGGCGGCCATGCTGGCCACTGCTCTGGTGGCCCGGGCCGGCGACCAGGCAGTGGCGGCCTGGGGGATGGCCAGCCGGCTGGAAAGTTTTTCCATTGTGCTGGTACTGGGCATGACCATGGCCCTGCCGCCCTGGCTGGGGCGCTGCTACGGCGGCAACGATTGGGACACGGTGCGCCGCCTGATGCGCGTGGCGGCGGCCATGGTGATTGGCTGGCAGGTGCTGCTGGGGCTGGCTATGGCCTTGCTGGCGGCGCCATTAGCGAGTCTTCTGGTGGAATCGGCACCGGTCCAGGCTTACCTGACACTGCTGATTCGCTGGTTGCCGCCCAGTTTTGGCCTGCTCGGTGTGTGCATGCTGGTGGTCTCCGCCAGCAATGCCCTGGGCTGGCCCATGCGCGCCATGCTGATTTCCTTCCTGCGCCTGTTCTTGTGCTATTTACCCCTGTTGTGGCTGGGCTATCGGCTGGGTGACTTCGGCGGTCTGGCGCTGGGGGCGGCATTTGGCAACTTGCTGGCGGGGGTGATGGCGTGGATGTTTTATCAGCAGGCGCTAGCGACGGCAGTTAACAGTGAATAGTTAACAGTGAACAGCGCCGCGAGCTGGCGTTGTTTTTTGTTGGAACGCATGAGGCCGCGCCCAATGGTTGGGCGCGGCCTCATGCGTTTAAATCGTTGTTGGCGGTATTCGCGCAACTATTAACTGTTCACTGTTAACTATTCATTGCTTTCCCTCTCCCACTCCGGCGGCTTCCACAGATGCTTCAGCCGCTGCCCGATGGGGCCGTGCTGTTTGATGTCGCGGAACATATCCACGTATTCATGGCACCAGGCGACCAGCAGGTTGTTGCTGTACACCGGGCGGGTGATGCCGTATTCCACCGGTTCCTCGTCCCGTTCCGGAGTGAAGGTGCCGAACAGGCGGTCGAAGAGGATGAAGACGCCGCCATAGTTGGTGTCGATATAGTCCGGGTTGCGACCGTGGTGGACCCGATGGTGACTGGGGGTGTTGAACACATACTCGATAGCCGGGTGCAGCCGCTTTACCAGGGTGGTATGGATAAAGAACTGGTAGACCAGTGACAGGGCGTAGCACACCCCGATCCACACCGGGTTGAAGCCGACAAAGGCCAACGGCACGTAGAACAGCCAGCCGCCGTTGAAGATGTTGGTGGCGTTCTGGCGCATGGCGGTGGAAAAGTTCATCCGCTCGGAAGAGTGGTGGGTGACATGGGCGGCCCAGAACCAGCGCACTCGATGCGAGGTGCGGTGCATCCAGTAGAAGCAGAAATCGGTCAGCACCCAGAGCAGGGCACCAGTGAACCAGGTCAGCTCGATATCCAGCAACCGGTGGTGGTAGGCGAAGGCATACACCGGGAAGGCAATCAGGCCGGCGAACAGCAACTCGGTGGTCTGGTAACCGGCACCCAGCATGAAATTGCGAATGGATTCCCGGGTGTCCACCAGCTCGGCATTGTGGCGGATCTTGATGAACTCCCACAGGAACACGCCAATAAAGAAGGGCGTGGCCACCATGAAGATCAGTTGCCGTTCATCCAGGGCCAGCCAGGGGGCGACGGTTTCCCACAGCGGGGCCAGGCCGCTGTTCTGCCACACGCTGTTGAACCAGTCCATCAGAGCCATGGGCATATTCCCGTTGTGATTGATGATGCGGTCATTGTGCGGTTGATGGGTGGCTTTGTATTGACGTTCCATGCCGTATTTTTGACAATTGATGCCAGCGGATAAACGGCGGGAGAGAATCATGGCCACAGCCATGCGCGTGACCGGGGCCTGGGTGCAGCTGCTCACGGACTGGCTGGATCGGGAAAACCTGCCGGCGCCGGCTCTGCGCACGGTGCTCGACAGCCGCAGCCCGGCGGATCTGGTGCCCCTGCCGTTATGGCGCGACCTGTTGCAGCAGGCGGTGTCCCTGCGACCAGAGCGGCTGGCACCGGGCCTGGCCATCGGTGCCATGGTGCAGCCGCGCCATGTAGGCATGCTCGGCTATCTGATTCTCACCTGCCGCACCCTGGGGGAGGCCATGCAGGCCTACCAGCGCTACGAGACCCTGTTCTACGGTCGGGACATGGT
>NZ_JBNPEC010000223.1:0-4658 GCF_051117345.1 Alcanivorax sp. | reverse complement strand
CATGGCGCCATTATCAAACAGGTGCTCCAGCTCCAGGAATACCCGGCTGAGTTTGCTGTTCTTGTTGTTGAATGGTGCGCCGGTATAGAGGTCCCGATCAATATCGGCAAAGGTCCCATCAGCGTAGGTGGGAACACCTACATCCGGAACGGAATCCACGTCCTCGGTAGAGAGGCCCAACGAAGCGGTAGTGGCATCGGTGAAGTCGTATTCCATCGTGGTGTAGAGAACTTTCTTTTCTTCAGTCACCTCTTCGATGTAACCGTCGGAATTTTCATAGGCAACAACAGCGCGAGCACGCAGTTTTTCATTGTCGGTCAGCGCGCCGGTGGCATCGACTTGTAGACGGTATCCCGGCCAGGAATGGGCAAAACCAGTAACACCAACTTTGCGTTCGGCCAGCGCCCGTTTGCGGACCAGATTGATATAGCCACCGGGTTCGGCCGATCCCTGCAGCAGCCCGGCCGGGCCTTTGAGGACTTCAATGCGTTCAAACGCGGCCAGATCGGGAGCGCCATGTCCGTGGGTCCCGGTTGATGTGCCTGCGGTCTGGTAGCCGTCGATGCTGATCGAGTCTGTTTCAAAGCCCCGCATGATGTAATTAGCAGTGCCGGTGCCATAGCTTTTCACGGTAACGCCCGTGGTGGTTTGCATGGCTTCATCCAGCGTGGTGATGTTGCGGTCTTTGATTTGCTGGCTGGTAACGACGTTGACGGTATTGGGAATCTCGCGGATGGATTCCACGCTTCTGCCAATTTCCACCTGCCCGGTGGTGTAGGAGCCGGTATTTTCGGTAATGACGCCAAGTCTTCCGATATTGACCTGAATGGGGTCGAGTGTATTTTCCGAAGAGGGTTCAATTACGTAGTTGCCCTGGCTCTGCTGGCGTACGGAATGCCCCGTGCCTGATAGCAGCTGTGCAAACCCCTGCTCAACGGTGAAATTACCTTTGAGGCCGGCAGACTGAGTGCTGCGCAGTTGTGCAGCATCGAAGGAGAGAGCCACGCCTGATTGATTGGCAAACTGGTTTAATACCCGGCTTAGCGGCCCGGCTGCAATAGTATAGCGCTGGCTTGATGGGGTTATGTTCGTGGTGCTGTCTTCGGCATGGGCAGTAATAGGCAGCAGGACGCTGCCGGTGGCCAAGGCAATAGCAAGCCCCAGTGCCTTGCTGGTGCCAGTAAATGTCATGGGTCTGGACATTGTCGTTCCTCGATTTCGAAAGCAGTTAACCAAGGGCCGAACCTGATAAAGGAAAAGTGCAGACTGAAGTAGAAAAAGTGTGACTGTTCCTTTGAGGGACATGGTTGCGGATCGGATTACCCGACCCGATCAAGGTTATATCGGCAGTAATTTGACCCAGTAAGGGGTAAGCCGGCGCAGGCGTACCGGGAAGGTCTGGCTGATCAGGGCAAGGGCACGGTCGGTATCTGCCAGGGGGAAGGTGCCAGAAACCTTGATATCAGCAACCGCCGTACTACAAGCAAGATGCCCTGGACGATAACGGCCAAGCTCCACCACCAGCTCCGCCAGGGGCATGTCGACGACCATCAGGTTGCCGCTGGCCCAGCTTCCCGCGCTGATCCGGGCCGGGGTGGTCTGGCCCAATTGGTCGCGGGTGAAGCGGAGCTGTTCGCCATGGTGAATATCGCGGCTGTGGTTGCCGCTGAAGATGCGTACGGTTTTTTCCAGCACGGCAACATGTGTTTCATCGCCTTCACTGCGTACTGTGAAACGGGTGCCCAGCGCCTGTATCCGTCCCTGGGGAGTATCGACCTGAAAGGGACGGGCCGGGTGCTGCGGATCCGGGGCGGTCTGAACCAGGATTTCGCCACGGTGCAGAGTGATCCGCCGTTGGCTCGGGGTGAAGTCCACATCGGCGCTGGTAGCGGTGTTCAGCACGAGTTGGCTGCCATCCGCCAGGATCAGAGGTTGTTGTTCGCCGATGGCAGTGGCGTATTGGGCTTGCCATTGCTCCCAGGGTGCCAGTCGCCAGGCAAGCAAACCCAGAGGGGCAGCCACGGCGATCATGCCTAGTCGGTTAAGCAGCTCGCGGCGGGTGAGGGCAGCGCCGCGCAGAGCGGGGGCGGCCACTTGCCCAGGCACCCGGGTCAGGCTGGTTTGTACGCGCTCTACCTCTTGCCAGGCGAGCCGGTGGCTAGAAGTCTCGGCCAGCCAGTGTTGCCAGGCCCGCTGGTCTCCGTGGGTGACGTCCGGGGATTGTAGTACCGCATACCAGCGGGCGGCGGCGCGGATGGCGTTCTTCAGTTCCTGGCTGGTGGCGGGGTGGGTGTTCATGGCAGGCCGTGCTCCAGCCGGTACAGGCAGCAGTGCTCCATTGCCTTGGCCATATCGCTTTTGATGGTGCGGAGGGAAACTCCAATTTCATCGGCAATCTGCTGGTAGGTGCGCCCCTCCAGTTGGGAAAGGATAAAGGCTTGGCGGACCCGGACGCCCAGCCCTGCCAGCATCGCATCCAGCTCCATAAGGGTTTCCAGTACCAGCGCCCGTTCTTCCTCGGAAGGATGCTGCGGCTCAGGCAGCGAGGCCAGGGCCTCCAGGTACTGCCGCTCCAGCGCGCGGCGACGAAACAGGTCAATGGTGAGCCCGCGAGCAACGGTGACCAGAAAGCGACGTGGCTCCTCCAGGGTGCCCGGGTCACGTGGCGTACGGATCACGCGAATAAAGGTGTCCTGCGCCAAGTCTTCCGCATCCATCACGTTGCCCAATCGACAGCCTAGCCAGTTTTGCAGCCAGCCGTGGTGGTCGCTGTACAGCGTTTCTATCGACAGGGAACCCAGTGTCGCCCCAGACATGATGCTGCCCCCAACGTGCATGATGAAAGAATAAACGGGCAGTCTAAATGGGAATGGGTATCATTACAATGCTGTGGCTGTCTATGAGGATTGGAGGGATTTTTTGGAAAAATTGTCACTTTTTGGCGGAGTTATCCGTCATCTATAGAAACAGGGAGAAAATGGCACGGATCTGGCGCCAGTAGAGAACAAAGTATTCTGAAAATCGGGCAAATGTGGAGAGTCATCATGGAAAGCGGAGAGCACTTGTTAGCCAGGGTAGGGCTGAAAGCCACCTTGCCACGGGTGCGGATACTGCAACATCTGCTGGCAGCCAATGACGAGTATCGTCATCTAAGCGCAGAGGAATTGTATGTGCGACTGCTAAAGGCCGGTGAGCGAATCGGGGTGTCCACCATTTACCGTGTACTGGTCAATCTGGAGCAGGTCGGGCTGGTGACCAGGCACCAGTTTGACCAGGGAGCGGTTAACCGCAGCGTATATGAGCTGTCATTTGGCGAGCCCCACGATCATATGGTCTGCGTGGATACGGATACGGTGATCGAATTTCGCGACCCGGTGATAGAAGCGCGACAACGGGAAATTGCGGAAGCTCACGGTTACGAGGTGGTTGGTTGTGAGCTGGTGGTACGGGTGCGTCGCAGAAAAGCTGAGTGTTGAATCTTTTGGGTGGAATCCGTCTGCGGCCAGAGGCGTCTGTTTAAATCCACTGCTCATGTATAGCTATTGGTGTAGCTATTCAGGTTCCTGCTGAGGTAGGCCTTAAAAAACAGGGCGAACACACCTGTGCATCATTGGCGTATGTTGGCTCAGGTCCGCGCTCACAGTTCCTCCGGGGGCAGTGCTAAGAGTGAAAGGAGGCATGATATAGGGATTGGCAGCAGGAATCATGGGGAACGACCTGGATGCTCAGCGTTCAGCGGAGGGCCTCCATTAAGTGCTAAGGTTGGCGCCCAGTTGAACCTTCGCCGAAGAAGCGTCAACCGCAAACTGTATGCTCTATCCAATAAGCCCCTACGGCAATCCGGAATGATCTTATGTCCCGCATCGCGGTTTTCGCCGACGTTCAGAATATCTATTACACCAGCCGGCAGGCCTTTGGTCGGCAGTTCAATTATCGTGCTCTGTGGAAACAGCTTTCCGAACAAGGGGAGATTGTCCACGCCATTGCCTATGCCACCCACCGTGGTGATGACGGCCAGACGAAATTCCAGGATGCCCTGAAACACATCGGTTTCACGGTAAAGCTCAAGCCCGATATTCAGCGCAGTGACGGTTCCAGCAAGGGCGACTGGGATGTGGGTATTGCTGTGGACGTGATGACCCTGGCACCGGAGGTGGATACCGTGGTGTTGCTATCCGGTGATGGTGACTTTGATGTACTGCTGGAACGCATCAACATCGAGCCGGGTGTTCGGACGGAAGTCTATGGGGTCGAATCGCTGACTGCGCGCTCGCTGATTGATGCCACTTCGGTGTATCACCCGATCAGTGAAGACCTTCTGTTGTAGCAATCGGCGCGTTTTCCAGGGGCCGGAGGCGGATGAACGGTGGCGCCGGGGTGCAGAGAAAGGGCCCGGAGAGCAGGGCCGGGCCTGCTCTCCGACAAGCACTTCAGCGGGCGGCGTCCAGCGCCTGGCTGATGTCTGCCAAGATATCGTCCACATGCGCGATGCCGATGGACAGGCGCCCCCTCGCGCGGCTGACGCCAGCGTTGGCCCATTCCTTATCCTCCGGCTGACGGTGCGTGGTGGAGGCGGGGTGGCAGGCCAGAGGGCGTGCATCGCCAATATTCACCACCCGCCGGACCAGCTGCAGGGCCTCAATGAAACGGGCGCCGGC
>NZ_JBNPEC010000246.1:0-23020 GCF_051117345.1 Alcanivorax sp. | reverse complement strand
TTCGGCGGGTGACCAGGTGGACCTCGAGCCATGAATTTATCTTTGGTGACACACAAAAGGGGTATAGGCCTTGTTCAGTGTCAGGGCTCGCTCCCGGGAAGGGGTGTTCAGTGTAGAGACGTCGGCATCAGCAATGGCCTGCTCATTCAGGCTGCCGTCCGCATGGTACCACTTGTCCACCATCTCCGGATTCTCCCGGAACTCACTGCCGCCCCCGGCCCGTTTCAGGTAGTTGCGAATTTCGCCGCCGGGTTCGCTGATGTTGGCAGCATCCGGCATGCCTTGCAGGTCGATATAGCCCCAGCCTTTTGCGCCATCCACCTTGCGGGCCAGAGCGAACGTCTGGTCAATGGTGACGCCCACAGCGGCATGACATCCCATGCAAAAAAGGTTTTCTTCATGGGTCTGCGGGCGTAGCTGGCCATCATAGTCTTCAATAAAACCCTGCATGACCCAGCCCATGCCGTTTTCCATACCTTTTTCGTGAAGGTCAACGAAAGTCGGCAGCAGGCCACGGTGCTTGTCCTTGCGCTCGCGGTCATAACGGCTGCGAACATCATGGTTTTCCAGCGCCCGGATCTTGCGCATGTAGCGCAGCTCTTTCATACGTGGAGGCACGCCAATCACATCATGGTCGTCAATGCCCACATAGCGAACCGTATGCATGAGCTCGGTGCCTTGCGGGTATTGCTGAAAAGCGATGTCGATGTTGCGGGCATCTCCCAGGTATTGCTGGCGTTTTTTCAGGGTGCGAGCGATGCCTGCCACACGGCCGTCACCATTCAGGTCGGTATTGAAGCGAGTTTCATCGGTGGCGGGAATCGACAGGCTTTGCTGTTGCTTGATTGCCATTTCCAGCAACGTCAGGTTTAGCAAATAGAGCTCGCGTTGGTAGCTGCCGTCGATTTCGCGGAAGGCAGCTGGCAGTCGGATTACCACATCATCGGTGGAGCCATTGGTTGGCCAGAAGGTGCCGGGGAAGGGTTTGTAGTTAAAGGCGACCCAGTGGCTGCCGTCGCGGGCCAGTCCTTGCTCATCAAAGGCCTCGGCGGCCAGATGGTAATTATCCAGATCGGGGGTAAAGCCCTGCCAGCCCTGTTGTTTCAGGCGTGCGGCCAGGTCGCTGTAATTGTCCTGGTTGATGTAGGTGAGGATCTGCTCGTCGCTGATGCTTGCCTGCCAGTCGCGTCGATCCACGAACAGGTTGTCCCAGTGATTGGTGACGCCCACATCCGAAAACAGGTAACCGCCTTGCAGGTGCCCGTCATCGAGCTGATTCATTCTTGCCGCTTTGTCCCGATCGTAATTCTGATGACAGGTGTAGCAGGGATTGTGCTCCGCTTCGGTTTTTGTATAGCACTGTGGCGGGATGGGTGCTTCCAGATTGCCGATGCGTTCGTCAGTGACGGGGGTGCGTGATTCGATATCAACAGGCGGTAGCAGCGAATTGTCGGTGTCCCGGTCGCAACCGTACAACGACAGGGTGGCAAGGCCGAGAAGTAGCAGGGCTGGAAAGGTGTGCTGAGTCATGTTGCTTCCTGTTGATCGGGGACGCCCGCAGCCTAGTCAGTGGCAATGACAGGAAAGTGACAACATGAAGTCTGGCAGTAATAGAGATGTAGGGGGAATGAGATCAGGCTGACATGAAAGAGCGGTTTACTGGCGGACAGACAGGAAGAGGCGGTTCGCCTGATACTCGGGAGTCTGTCGGGGTTCGCCGGTGGGCGCCGAGGGCTGCTCAGTCGTTTCCCGATGCTCGGCTTACTTCCTGCGGCGGGTAATGATGATCAGTGCCACGGTGATGCCGATGACTGCCGCCGGAAACACTAACAGGTAGCGTTTGCGGTTGGCTTCTTTCTCGCGCTGGGCGTCAGCTTGCTGAATAGCGGGGTGTTTGGCGCTATCGTCGTCGGCATAGGTGGCAACCGGAGCCAGAAACAAGCTGGTGGCCAATACGAAGGCAGCGATCATGGAACGAAGGATATTCATGGCTTTCTGCACCCTGGCTCAGTGGAGACTGGTGGTGTTGGGCCTGAAACGAAAAAGGGCCCCCGTTTGGGAGCCCTTTGAATTGGTGCCGAGGAGAGGACTTGAACCTCCACGGGGTTGCCCCCACTAGCACCTGAAGCTAGCGTGTCTACCAATTTCACCACCTCGGCGTTTCGTGCTGTACCGACCCCTTCAATATAAGGTAAAGTTGCTTACCGTTTCTGGCCGGTTCACCGCGAAAGCGCGTGCATTCTAGTATATGATGGCCGGATGTCAAACCCTCTTTCCGAAAAAAATTTAATGCCCCCTAAAAAACGTTACCGTGACCCCCATGCCGATCGTGAGGCCGAAAACTACGAAAACCCTGTTCCCAGCCGGGAACTGATCCTTGAGGCGCTCAATGACCATGGCAAGCCCATGGAGTTTGAGCAAATCGCCTCCCTGCTGGAGGTGGACGAGGATGGTGAAGTCGGTCTCGAGCGCCGCCTGAAGGCCATGCTGCGTGATGCCCAACTGGTGCAGAACCGCAATGGCAAGCTGGGCGTGGTGTCCCGTATGGACCTGATCGCCGGTCGAGTTCAGGCACACAAAGATGGCTTCGGCTTCCTGATCCCCGATGACAAGACCCAGAGCGACCTGTTCCTGGGGCCCCGCCAGATGGAAAAAGTCCTGGATGGGGATCGGGTGCTGGTCAGTGATGCCGGTGTTAACCGCTTTGGCAAGAAAGAAGCCCGCATCGTAGAGATCACCGAACGGGTTGCCACCGAAGTGGTAGGCCGCTACTACCGGGAAGCCGGTATCAGCTTCCTGCAGCCGGAAAATCGCCGTATTACCCGTGAAGTGCTGGTTGAGGACAAGAATGGTCTCAAGCCCAACCCGGGCGACCATGTGCGCGCGACCATTACCCAGTACCCCAGCCGTGACCACCATGTGCTGGTGCGTCTGGAAGAAATTATTGCCACCCCGGACCAGGCCGGCATGGAAATCGAGGTGGCCCTGCGCCGTTTCGAGATTCCCCATGTCTGGCCGGACGGTGTGGAAGCCGATGCCGAACGTTTCGGTGCCGGCGTGCCCCACAAGGCCAAAGCCCATAGGGTCGATCTGCGTGATTTGCCGCTGGTTACCATCGATGATGAGACCGCCCGGGATTTCGATGACGCGGTCTATGTGGAGCGCCGCCCCCGTGGCGGCTGGCGCCTGATCGTCGCCATTGCCGATGTCAGTCACTATGTGTCGCCGGGTTCTGCCCTGGATCGGGAAGCCGCCACCCGTGGCAACTCGGTCTACTTCCCCAACCGGGTGGTGCCGATGCTGCCGGAGGCCTTGTCCAACGGCCTTTGCTCGCTGAATCCCCATGTGGATCGGCTGTGTCTGTATTGCGACATGAGGATTTCCGCCAACGGTCGTCTGACCGGGTTTGTCTTCCGTGAAGGGGTGATGCGCTCGCGGCACCGACTGACCTATAACAAGGTCGGCGCCATCATCGAAGAGCCGGATTCCCCGTTGGCCCAGGACACCGTGGCCAGCCTGGACGATGAGTCCCTGGACATGATCTGGTCGTTCCACGAAATGTTCCTGGCGCTGCGCAAGCGCCGTGCGGAACGGGGTGCCATCGACTTCGACAGCGATGACACCCGTATCATCTACGATGAAAACCAGAAGATTCAGGCCATTGTGCCGGTGACCCGCAATGTGGCGCATATTATGATCGAGGAGGCCATGCTGGCCGCCAACATCTGTTCCGCCAAATTGCTGGAAAAATCAGGCCTGCCGGCCCTGTTCCGTAACCACGAGCCCCCCAAGGAAGAGCGACTGAGCAAGTTGCAGCAATTCCTGGGTGGCCTGGGGCTGAGCCTGGGCTGGTCGGAAGGTGCGCCCAAACCCCATGTGTATCAGGACCTGCGCGAGCAGATCCTCGATCGCCCGGATCGCAACGTGATCCAGACCATGATGCTGCGCTCCATGACCCAGGCCAAATACGAAGCGGAGAACAAGGGGCACTTCGGGCTGGCCTACAAGGCTTACACCCACTTTACCTCGCCGATTCGCCGCTATCCGGACTTGCTGGTACACCGGGCCATCCGTTTCCTGATCCGTAGCGAAGCCGAGCCCAATCACGTGGATAATCCCGGCAAACTGCCGAAGATTCCCGCTGAGAAGATTATCCCCTACAGCCAGGCGGATATGGTGGCCATCGGCGAGCAGTGCTCCATGACCGAGCGCCGGGCTGACGATGCCACCCGCGATGTGGTGTCCTGGCTCAAGTGCCAGTTCATGGAATCGCATATCGGTGACGTGTTCGAGGGCGTGATCAGTGGTGTGGCTAATTTCGGTCTCTTTATCCAGCTCAATGAGCTGCATATTGATGGCCTGGTGCACGTGGCCAACCTGGATAGTGACTACTACCACTTCGACGAGGTCAATCTGACTCTCACCGGGGAAAGCAGTGGCCGCAAATTCGGGCTCGGCGATGGCGTCACCGTGCGCGTGGCGGCAGTGCATACCGAAGACCGCAAGATTGATCTGCAGTTGGAATCGTCTACTCCGTCCGGCAAGGGTCGCCCCAAGGGCGGCAGCAAGAAAGCTGGTGGCGGTAATCGCAGAGGCGGCGGCAGCGAACGGGAAAAGCTGGCCAAGGGTGATATCCCCAAGGCCAAGCCCAAACGCAAGGGGCCGCCACGCGGTAAAAAAGCGGCCCGGCGTAGCAGTAAGAGCTAGGCTGTTTTTTCCCCAGGAGCGGCGCTCTCAGTGCTCTGCGCGCGTCGCTCCTGCAGCTCCTTTGTCCCCGCCGCGTGTCCGCGTGGTGCGTATAGCGTGCAGGCGTAAATCATGAGCAAACCCCAGAAACCCCTGATGTATTCCGGCTTCCACGCGGTGGAGGCTCTATTGCGCCACCGTCCGGAGGCGGTGCTGGAGCTGTTCGTGCAGGACAGCCGTGCCGAGCGGGAGGAGCCCCGACTAGCGGCCATGATCCAGTCCGCCAAGGATTTCGGCATTGCGGTGCAGCGGGCGCGTCGGGAAGTGTTGGAAAAGCACGCCGGTCCCCAGCATCAGGGTATCGTGGCCCGGGCGCGGCCCCGCAAGCCCGGCGATGAGAGTGGTTTGCTGCAATGGCTGGACGGCAAACCCGCGCGACCCTGGCTGTTGATTCTGGAAAATGTCACCGACCCCCATAACTTGGGTGCGTGCCTGCGCAGTGCTGATGCGGCCGGGGTGGATGCGGTAATCGTACCGCGCCGCAACGCCGCCGGGCTCACGCCGGTGTCCTGTCGCACGGCGGTGGGAGCGGCGGAAAGCCTGGCCTATTACGAGGTGGGCAACCTGGCCACCCTGCTGGATCAGCTCCGCGAAAGGGGCATCTGGGTGGTGGGCACCGCGCTGGAAGAACGCAGCGAATCTCTGTTTGCCTTCCAGGCCCCGAGTGCCCTGGCAGTCGTGATGGGCGCAGAAGGTGCCGGCCTGAAACGGCTAACCCGTGAAAAGTGCGACCAGCTACTGGAAATCCCCATGGCCGGGGAGGTGCAAAGCCTGAATGTGTCCGTGGCCACCGGGGTGATGCTGTTTCACGTGCGCGCACAGCGGGAGAGCAATTAATAGTTAATAATGAATAATTAATAGTTGCGCGAGCAACGGCTTTGTTTTTTTGATGCAAGAGGCCGCGACCCAGGGATGGGCGCGGCCTCTTGCATTGGGAAAACCGCAAACCTGAATTGCCAGTTATTAATTATTCATTATTAACTCTTAATTGCCTTTTACCGCAGTTCTGCCTGATTGACGACGGTCTGACGCTCCAGTGTGGGCAGTGGTAGCGGGGTGCGGCTGACGGACAGTTCCCGCTGGATGCGTACGTTGTCCTCCAGCAGTATTTCCGGAATGTCATCGTGGTTATCGGGCAGGGCGCCGGGGACGCTGAGCGCTTTGTCGGCCAGCGTCTGGCCTGGCAGTGGCGCCAGCGGGAAGCTGATATGGGTGGTGCGGTTATAGCGAATCGGTTCCCGGTATTGCGGTTGGACATAGCCATCGGCATTGCGCACAGCGGTATCCAGGTCCTCCGGGCCGGTGACGTGGTGCCAGTCATTGGGGCTGCTGGGCCGGGGCGGGGCAATGGATTCGCCGCGGGCCAGTCTGGCTGTCAGGCGGCTCTTGCGTTGTTGCCAGGCCAGCAAGTCGGTGACGAACTGGTCCTGGCGGTTGTACTCATGAATGTCCGGTCGAGGCCCCAGTGCCTGCTTCAAGGCCTGTTGCTGGGGTTGGCTCAGCCCGCTGCTACCGGCGGCTGCGGCACCCGCCGGCAGCAGTGGCCCCAGCAGGGTCAGCAGGATGATTAAGCGGATCAGGGACATGGCGTGCTCCGGGGCCTCTTTCACATCTGCACGGGGTCAGGGCGAATTCTCGCAGCCGCTGCTCAGGCAGCTTTCCACTTCAATGAGGCCGGTGGTCAGCACTGACTCATTGTTCACATCCAGGTAAAGCATCAGATTGCCGTTGCTGGATATCTCGACGATGGCATTGGGGTTGCCGGCCATCAGGCTGGCCAGGTCTGCCTTGCGCTCTTCGCCAAACAGGTTTCGGTAAAGCTGTTCGGTGAGCAGGTTCCAGGCTTCGCCGCCATCGTTCAGCCCGTTTAGCTGCATGCCGACAATGGTCATCGGTAGCACCAGTGGGGTGTCTGATCCGGCGTTGCCGAGCAGCGTGCGGATATGCTCTCCGGCCAGGGAGTTGCCGGGCAGGGCCGGCAGACCAAAACTCTGTGACGTGGAGCGGTTATACCAGGTGCGGTTGCGCTGGTAATCAATCGGGCTCAGGCGCTCGGTGCGGGCCAGGGCACTGTCCAGGGTTTCCGGCTGATCAATCACGGTGGGGTCGCTGCTGGCCACCGGCTCCGGCTGGTAATCCTGGGGGCAGGCTGCCTGATGGGCTGCCTGATCGCGATTGGCCTGCTTGTACTGCATGACCTGCAGCAGGAAGTCCGAGTAATCCGGGTAATCCTCAAGAACCGGTTTGTCCGGTACGGCCACCGGGCTGCCACAGGGTGGCGGGGCCGATTCCTCGGCAGACAGGGGGCTCAGCAGGCATAGGCTGCACAGGCCGAAGGCCAGAGCGCTAAATTTCATGGTCGTATCCCGTTCTTGTTGTTTTCCCTTTTATTTCAGGGATTTAGGGTTAACGACGCTTCTTGTAAGCGTTTGTAGCGTTTTGTTTCTACTGAGCATACGTCCGTCTTTGCCGGATGGCAACGGATATGCCTTGAGGAAAGGGCGTGCAATGGGATAGAATCGCGCGCTTCCTGCGTCCTATAGGCTTTTAGCCTGTCGAGCAGGTCTCCTTGCTTCACCGTCCAGCATTTGGCGGATGGGAAGCTGAATTGATGCCGTGAGGTATCGCAACCGTAAGGAGCTAACATGCGTCATTACGAAGTTGTGTTCCTGGTTCACCCGGACCAGAGCGAACAGGTGCCGGCCATGATCGAGCGTTATAGCGCGATCGTGACCGATGGTAAGGGCACCATCCACCGTCTTGAAGATTGGGGCCGTCGTCAGCTGGCTTACCCGATCAACAAGATCCACAAAGCCCACTACGTGATGCTGAACATCGAATGTGACGGCGAGACCCTGGGCGAGCTGGAAAACACTTTCCGCTTTAACGATGCCGTAATCCGTCACCTTGTGATTCGTTGCGACAAGGCGGCCTCCGAGCCGTCCCCGCTAGCCAAGAATGACGAGAAGGAGGGGGCTGCCAGCTGATTTTGGAAAGCAATCGCTGTGAACTCACTGGTGTGATTGTCACGTTGGAAAAAGTGATAGTGACGCCGGCAGGGGTACCGCGCCAACGCCTGTGGCTGGAGCATCGCTCCCGGCAACTGGAAGACGGCCATCCCCGCGAAGTCCAGGCCCGCATTGCCGTGATACTGGCAGGTGGGATGACCCGACAGGCGCAGAGCCTGAAAGAGGGTCAGCGCATTAAAGTTACCGGTTGCCTGAGTCGCGCCGGTTACAAAGGTGACGCCCGGGACCGTTTGCAACTGATTGCCCAAACGCTGGACACCCTCAACCAGGATTAAAGAGGAGATTATCCAATGGCCCGTTTTTATCGCCGCCGCAAGTTCTGCCGCTTTACCGCGGAAGGTGTTGAGTACATCGATTACAAAGATCTCGACACCCTGAAAGCTTACATCACTGAAACCGGCAAGATCGTGCCCAGCCGTATTACCGGCACCAAGGCACGCTACCAGCGTCAGCTGGCCTCTGCGATCAAGCAGGCCCGCTTCCTGGCGCTGCTGCCGTACACTGACAGCCACGACAATTAAGCCGAGGGGACCATCATGCAAGTGATCCTGCTGCAAACGATCAAGAACCTGGGTGACCTGGGTGCTGTGGTGGATGTGCGTTCCGGTTACGGTCGTAACTTCCTGATTCCGCAAGGTAAAGCGTTGCCGGCTACCAAAGGCAACCTGGCCGAAGTGGAACAGCGTCGCGCCGAGCTGGAAAAGCAAGCTGCCGAGCAGCTGGCCGCCGCCCAGGAACGTGGTGAAAAACTGAACGAAGCCAGCGTGACCGTGACCTCCA
Source organism: Alcanivorax sp. (assembly GCF_051117345.1). Lineage (GTDB taxonomy): Bacteria > Pseudomonadota > Gammaproteobacteria > Pseudomonadales > Alcanivoracaceae > Alcanivorax. Next base: position 14,465 of record NZ_JBNPEC010000246.1, on the reverse strand, counting down.
AGGCCGGTGACGAAGGCAAGCTGTTCGGTTCCGTGGGTACCCGCGACATCGCCGACGCCATCACTGCTTCCACTGGTGTGGAAGTGGAAAAGGCCGAAGTGAAGCTGCCCCACGGTGCTCTGCGTAACACTGGTGAGTACGACATCGACGTGGTTCTGCACGCCGACGTGACCGTGACCATCAAGCTGGCTGTGGTTCCTGCCGAGTAATCGACAGTTGACCGACAACCGGTTTGCCCCTTTCGGGGCGCGGTGACAGAATTAGGGCATTGTCCGCAAGGGCAGTGCCCTTTTTAATGGCAGCTACAAGCTTCAAGCTGCAAGCTACAACGCGCTCAGAGCACCTCTTGAATTTGAATGCCTGCAGCCGCGCAGAAAGTATGGGCGCGGGCGAAAGCGTTTCAAAACAGGGATGCCTGCCCCCGTGTTGTAGCTTGCAGCTTGAAGCTTGTAGCTCAGCTCGAAACTGGATTTTGGTTGCCCCATGAATGATGCCCTGTCGCTGGATAAACACTTGCCGGAAAACCTCCGGGTCCCCCCCAATTCCCTGGAGGCAGAACAGGCCATTCTGGGTGGCTTGTTGCTGAATAACAGTGCCTGGGATGATGTGGCCGAGCGGATCAGCACGGAAGATTTCTATCGCAAGGAGCATCGGCAGATCTTTTCCGTTATCGGGCAACTGGTGGAAGAGGAAAAACCCTGTGACTTGGTGACTGTGTCCCAGGCGCTGACCCACCTTGACCAGCTGAGCGATGTGGGCGGCATGAACTATCTGTCCGAACTGGCGCGTAATACCCCCAGTGCGGCGAATATCAACGCCTACGCAGATATCGTCCGCGAACGCAGTATCCTGCGGCAGTTGATTCATGTATCCCAGGATGTCACCAAGAACGCGTTTACCCCCCAGGGCCGTAAGTCTCTGGAGATTCTTGATGAGGCGGAATCAGCGATCTTCCGGATCGCCGAACAGCAGAAGAAAGGGGCCGGCCCCCTGGACATCAAAACCGTGCTGAAAAAGGCGGTGGACCGCATTGATGAGCTCTACAAGCACAAGGGCTCGCTGACCGGCCTGACCACCGGTTTCGAGGAGCTGGACAAGATCACCTCCGGCCTGCAGCCCTCCGACATGGTGGTGATTGCAGCGCGTCCTTCCATGGGTAAAACCACCTTTGCCATGAACCTGTGCGAGAACGTGGCCATCAAGAACGGCAAGCCGGTGCTGGTGTTCTCCATGGAAATGCCCGCCGATGCCATCGTCATGCGGATGCTCTCGTCCCTGGGCAGAATCAATCAGAGCTCGATTCGCTCCGGTAACCTGGACAAGGATGATTGGCCGCGTATCACCTCTGCCATTCATATGCTCAGTGAGCAGAAGATTTTCATCGACGACACCGCGGCCCTGAGCCCTCTGGAAATGCGCGCCCGGGCGCGCCGGGTTGCCCGCGAATGCGGCGGCGAGCTGGGCCTGATCATGGTCGATTACCTGCAGCTAATGCAGGTGCCCGGCGTGGAAAACCGCGTCAACGAAATCTCCGAGATTTCCCGTAACCTCAAGGGGTTGGCCAAGGAAATGAACTGCCCGGTACTGGCGCTTTCCCAGCTCAACCGCTCCCTGGAGCAACGCCCCAACAAACGCCCGGTGATGTCCGACCTGCGGGAATCCGGGGCGATTGAACAGGATGCGGATTTGATCGTGTTCCTCTATCGCGATGAGGTCTACAACAAGGAAACCAACGAAAAAGGCGTGGCGGAAATCATCCTCGGCAAGCACCGGAACGGCCCCATCGGCACCGTGCGCCTGGCGTTCCGGGGTGAATTCCTGCGCTTCGACGATCTGGCACCGGAATACTATGCGCAGCTGTCTGCCATGGATGAGTGAACAAGTTGCAAGTTTCAAGATGCAAGTTGCAAGGGAAAAGCCGGTCTGGTTTTGCGTGCCAGCGTGAGGCGTGGCTGCGTGGGAGCGTCTCTTAATGAGAGGAACTCGTATCGAAATCCGCCCCGGGGCGCTCCGTCACAATGTCCGGCGGGCGAAAGCCCTGGCGGAAGGGGCCCAGGTGTTTGCCATGGTCAAGGCCGATGGTTACGGCCATGGTCTGACGGTGGCGGCGGATGCGATGGCCGGGGAGGTGGACGGCTTCGGGGTGGCGGTGCTGGAAGAAGCGCGGGCCCTGCGCGAACACGGCGTTAGCACCCCGATTCTGGTGGCGGAAGGGTTTTTCGACCGGGACGAGCTTGCGCAGGCCCGGGCGCTGTCGCTGGAAGTGGTGGTGCACTCCTCCTGGCAGGTGAGCCTGCTATTGGAAGATCCCGGTCCCCTGCGTATCTGGCTAAAGCTGAACACCGGCATGAACCGGCTGGGATTGCGCCCTGATATTGCCCAGGAAGCCGCCGGGCAACTGGCTGCCGCCGGTATGAAGCCGGTGGGAGTGATGACCCATTTTGCCTGCGCCGACGAAGCCGATGATGATCGCAGCGACACCCAGATGCGGCTGGCCGGTGAGGTCGCCGCTACCTTGGGTCTACCCCTCTCTGCGGCTAATTCCGCCGCCCTGATCCGCTACCCACATACCCGGGCCCAGCGAGTGCGGCCTGGAATTATGCTGTATGGATCGTCCCCGTTCGACTGGCAAGGCGCGGCGCAGCTGGATCTGGCGGTGAGCCATCGTTTCAGCGCACGCCTGATTGCCATCAATGAGGTCCAGCCCGGCGACACGGTGGGCTACGGCGCCACCTGGACCGCCGCGCAGCCCGGTCGCATCGGCGTAGTGGCCGTGGGCTATGGTGACGGCTATCCGCGCCACGCCCCCAGCGGCACCCCGGCTGCCGTCAACGGCCAGCCCACCGTGCTGGTGGGGCGGGTCTCCATGGATATGCTCACCATTGACCTGAACGGTATCCAGGCCGACGTCGGTGATGAGGTGGAGCTGTGGGGTGATGAAGTGGACGTGGACAAGGTTGCACGCGCCTGTGGCACCATCAGCTATGAATTGTTCTGCCAGATCACCGGTCGGCCGGAACGAACCATCGCCTGATTCGCACAGTCGGTATCATGCGGAGCCGCTGTAGGAGCGCCGCTTGAGGCGCGAAAAACCAGTTCGATTTCACCACAGAGAACACAGAGCTCTAAGAGAAAACCGGTTTATCCTCAGTGATCTCTGTGTTCTCTGCGGTAATTGATTCTTCCCTTCAGGCCTGGATTCGCGCCTCAAGCGGCGCTCCTACAGCGGCTATCGTAGAGAGTAATACACAAGAAGGACTTGTTTGTGGCCAAGAAAAAAACCGCTTTTGTCTGCACCGATTGTGGCGCTGATTTCCCCAAGTGGCAGGGGCAATGTCCGGCCTGTGGCGCCTGGAATACCCTGCAGGAATTCGTCCATGACCCGGCAACACCTATGTCGAAAGGCGCCGGTAGTCGTGGTGGTTTTTCCGGGCAATTGTCTGAGGTGCAGAACCTGGGCGAAATCGTGCTGGCGGAAACCCCGCGCATCAGTTCCAGCATGGGTGAGCTGGACCGGGTGCTGGGCGGTGGACTGGTGCCGGGCTCGGCGATCCTGATTGGCGGGCATCCCGGTGCCGGCAAATCCACCCTGTTGCTGCAAACGTTGTGCAAGCTGGCGGCCAGCCAGAAATGCCTCTATATCACCGGTGAAGAATCCCTCTCCCAGGTGGCCATGCGCGCCGACCGGCTCAAGCTGCCCAAGGAACAGCTGCGGCTGGCGGCGGAAACCGATGTGGAGCAGATTCTGGATCTGGCTCGCAAGGAGCAGCCCCGGGTGCTGGTGGTGGATTCCATCCAGGTCATGTTCCTGGCCGCCCTGCAGTCGGCCCCGGGCAGTGTGGCCCAGGTGCGTGAGTGTGCGGCGGCACTGACCCGTTTTGCCAAGCAGACCGGCACTGTGCTGTTGTTAGTGGGTCATGTCACCAAGGATGGCACCCTGGCCGGGCCCAAGGTGTTGGAGCACATGATCGACTGCTCACTGATGCTGGAAGGCTCCACGGATTCCCGTTTCCGCACCCTGCGCGGGCTGAAAAACCGTTTCGGTGCAGTCAACGAGCTGGGTGTGTTTGCCATGACCGGCGAAGGCCTGAAAGAAGTAAAGAACCCTTCCGCCATCTTCCTCAACCGTGCCGACGAGATCGCCTCCGGCTCCTTGGTGACGGTGGTCTGGGAAGGCACCCGGCCCTTGCTGGTGGAGCTGCAGGCGCTGGTGGATGCCTCCCACTTCGGCAACCCGCGCCGGGTTTGTGTGGGCCTGGAGGCAAATCGTCTCGCCATGCTGCTGGCGGTGCTGCATCGCCATGGTGGCATCCAGGTAGGGGATCAGGATGTGTTCATGAACGTGGTGGGTGGCGTCAAGGTCACCGAAACCGCCGCCGACCTGGCCCAGGTACTGGCCATTGTTTCCAGCTTCCGCGACCGGGCCCTGGGCCGTGAGCTGGTAGTGTTTGGTGAAGTGGGTTTGTCCGGAGAAATTCGGCCGGTGCCCCAAGGCCAGGAGCGTCTCTACGAAGCGGTCAAACACGGCTTCAAGAAAGCCATCGTCCCCAAAGCCAACCTGCCACGGCAGCTGCCCGAAGGGGTGGAGGTTATCGGGGTGAGTACGGTGGCGCAGGCGTTGGAATACTTGTGAGGCAGTGAACAGTTAATAGTGAACAGCTCGCGATTCTGTCTTGTGATTTATATAACGTATGAGGCCGCGACCAGACTTTGGTCGCGGCCTCATACGTTGAAAATAATAGGACCCTTAACCGCGCAGCTGTTAACTGTTAACTATGGTCTGGGTGGAGCGTCACCCGGTCCCCCTGCGCCCAGCACCAGGCATCGACAATATCGAAGAACAGGCTGACCGCGTTGACCATGACTACGGCTACGGTGAAGGCCCATTGGGTGGGGGTCAGGAAGTCGTCGCCCCAGACGCCGGCGAGTTGGCCTAGCAGGCCCAGTTCCAACGGTATCCAGGCGAGCAGGTGAACCAGGGACATGTCCTTGTTCATGCCGCCGTGGTGCCACATCAGTGGCAGATTTACCGCCAGAACCAGTAGCAGGGCCAGAGCAGTGGCTTGGCCGCTGAAGCTGCCCAGCAGCAACAGGCTGGCGCCGTTCAGGGGCATCAGGATCAGCAGCACCCAGCCCTGCAGCCACAGGGGTAGATTGCGAAAGGAATGCCAGATACCTAGCAGGCGGTGCGAAGCGGTGTTGCCTTCCATGACTCAGCTCCCGTTGGTTTATTGATTCAGTGACCAGTCATAATCCAGAAATTGAATCTTCAGCTGTTCCGCGTCCAGTGATTTTCGGTGGTTGGCGGGTATCTCCAGCGTATCCGCATACTGCAGAAGGTAATGGGACAGGCTGCCGGCGGCATCGATAAAATCGTCTTCATACCAGTCGAAAATCTTTGAGACTGCCAGGTGTGGCGGTTTTTCATTGAAGCGATTGCGCTGCCGGTCGGACAGAAAGCGGCGGGTGCTGTCGGCCAGTTGTTGTTCCAGCTCCCTGGCCCGATAGGCTTCCGGTCGCAGGGCGGGGCAGCCCACGGAGGCGCAGTTCACAGCAAAATGAATGCGCGGATCCATCAGTGCGGGGTTGCCGCGAATCATTTCATGCTCCACTTCGTCCAGGGTGCGTGCTTCGCCCAGCAGGGTAAAGAAGCGCTGATCCCAGGGGCCGGAGAAGAAGGAACCGATATCGCGGATGGAGTCGGGCAGGGTGTCCTGGCGCAGGATCAGGTCGATAGTGAAGGCATTATAGGCATTGATCAGAAAGGCCAGCTGTTTGTCCCGGCCCCAGCTCTCGAAGTCATCTTTTGAAACCTGCGAGAGAGCGCCCAGATACGCGTCGAGTGCAGACCGCTCATTGCGCAAGCCGCGATAATCAACGCTGGTGGTGACACCGCCCCGTTGCCATTGCACATGGTTATCCAGCAATGCATCCCAGCGCTGGTGATCAAAGGCCATCAGTGGGCTGGCAAGTAATAACAGTAGTGGTAGCAGTAGCCGAGCAGCCATGGGGCCTCCGGAGAAAACGATGTGAGAATCTGGTGGCGCCCGGTCTGCAAGACGAGAGAGAGCGCCTGGTGAAAACAGCAGCCTATCGTCGCCAGTTATGGAAGCGCTCTACCCACCGCAGCACGCCTTCGGGCTTGTGGGCTCTTTTCCATTCGCCGGCGGCAAACTTGTTGGCTTCCGCCATGGTCGGGTAGATGTGGATGGTGCCGAGAATCTTGTTGAGGCCCAGGCCGTGTTTCATGGCCAGAACATATTCGGCGATCAGGTCGCCGGCACCGGCGCCCACGATGGTAACGCCGAGAATCTTGTCGCTGCCCCTGGCGGTAATCACTTTCACGAAGCCGTGGTCATTGCTGTCGGCAATGGCGCGGTCCAGATCATCGATACCGTAGCGGGTGACTTCGTAATCCACGCCCTGCTGATCGGCTTCCTGCTCATTCAGCCCTACCCGGGCCACTTCCGGGTCGGTAAAGGTTGCCCAGGGAATCACCCGGTAATCTACAGTGAAGCGTTTCAATGAACCGAACAGGGCATTCACTGAGGCATACCAGGCCTGGTGGGCGGCGGTGTGGGTGAACTGGTAGGGTCCGGCCACGTCACCACAGGCATAGATGTTCGGGTAGCGGCTCTGCAGTAGCTCGTTCACGGTGACGGTGCCATTACCGTTGGTGGGCAGGTTGAGTTCATCCAGCCCCAGGCCGTCGGTATTGGCGCGACGACCCACCGCCACCAGCACTGCATCGAACACCAGGCGCTTTTCCTCGCCGTTATGGTCCACATACAGCACCTTGTCGTCGCCTTCCCGGGCAAAACGCACGGCCTTGTGTTCGGTCATCACCGCCACGCCGCTTGCCTGCAGGGAGGCGGTGACCAGGGCGGCGGCATCGTCATCTTCGCGGGGCATGATGCGCGGCAGCATTTCCACCTGCATCACCTGGCTGCCCAGGCGAGCGAAGGTCTGCGCCAGCTCACAACCGATGGGGCCGCCACCGAGCACTACCAGCCGCTTCGGTTGCTCCTGTACTTCCCAGAGATTGTCGGAGGTGAGGATGTCCATGTCCTCGATGCCGGGAATGGGCGGTACAAAGGGGCGCGCGCCAGTGGCGATGATAATGCTGCGGGCGGTGAGTGTTTCGATGTTGTCACCGTTGCGAATTTCTACTTCCCAGGGCGAGACGATACGCGCTTCGCCCTGGCGGCAATCCACCCCCAGTTCCGAGTAGCGTTCCACGGAGTCATGGGGTTCGATTTTTTCGATCACCCGATGCACCCGTGCCATCAGGTTACTGAAACGAAAATCGCTGCGGATGGCATCAAAGCCGTATTTGTCCGCTTCCTTGTCGTGCCAGGCGAGACGCGCGCTTTTGATCAATGCCTTGGACGGCACGCAGCCGGTGTTCAGGCAGTCGCCACCCATCTTGTGCTTTTCAATCAGGGTGACTTTGGCTTTCACGGTGGCAGCGATATAGGCGCTCACCAGCCCGGCGGAACCGGCGCCGATGACAATCAGGTTGCGATCAAAGTGGTCCGGTTTCTGCCAACCGCGATAGACCTTGCGGGCCTGCAGCTGTGCCATGATGAACTTGGCAATCCAGGGAAAGATGCCCAGCAATACAAAAGCGCCGATTAGTTCCGGCGAAAGCAATCCGCTGGCACTCTCTACCTGACCCAGTTGCGTGCCCGCCAGCACATAGACGGCTGTACCCGCCAGCATGCCGACTTGGCTGACCCAGTAAAAGGTGCGCACCTTGATGGGGGTCAGGCCCATGACCAGGTTGATGACAAAAAACGGAAAAGCAGGAACCAGCCGCAGGGTAAAGAGATAGAACGCCCCATCTTTTCTGACGCCGTCGTTGAGTTTTTTCAGGCGCTCACCGAAGCGCTGCTGAACCGCATCATGGAAAAGAAACCGGGACGCAAGAAAGGCCAGTGTCGCACCCATGGAGGAGGCGAACGACACCAGTACCAGGGCCACCCAGAAACCGAACAGGGCGCCGGCGGCCAGGGTCATAATGGCAGCGCCGGGCAGGCTCAAGGCAGTAACCACTACATAGATGATAAAGAAGCCGCCAAGAATCAGAGCCGGGTTTTCCTGATACAGAGCGTTAAACGAGGCCTGCTGATTCTTGATGTAATCCAGGCTCAGGTACTGACCAAGATCGAACAGGAAATAGCTGAGAATCAGGGCGGCAAAGATAACCAGTAGCAGGCCTTTCTTGACGTTCATAACAGTCTCGAGGTGATGCGTTCAAAAATTGGATGCCGTCACCGGCTGGAGATTACAGTCGGTTGAGATTGGTCAGCAGCAGGGGGCGTTATCACCGCCGGCAGTGTCGTCTTCGAAAGGCACGTTCAGCCCGCACCCTTCAAAGATGCCGTAATGGGTATCGAAGTTCCCGATAAAGGTGAAATGCTCGGCGAAGCGGCTTTTTTCCAGCATCAACCAAGTATTGCCACACACCGGAAACACCTTGCCGGTTTCAATCACATGGTGATCGTCCAGCATGAAGGCATGGGGGTGCTGCTCCACGGTGCCCCGGTAGATTACCGCCTGGCCGTAGTCCTCACAGGCCGGCTCCAGCCCCTCGATATTGAATAAACGGTAGGTGGCGGAATAAAAACGTTGTCGGCCCAGGCGGGCTTCGATGTCCGGGTTTTCGATGGTCAGCCGGCGGGACTCCACCAGGCGGGGATCGGCAAAGCCGTTCTGTTTGGCCAGATTGATAAAATCATTCCAGTACAGGGCGCCGGCCAGACATTCACCGTACAACACCGGATCGTTAAGGAGTGGTTGCGGCACGCGACGATCGGCATACACATCGGAGAAAAAGAACTCGCCGCCGGGTTTGAGCAGCCGCTTTACGTCACGTATTACCTTGGGTTTGTCAGTGCTGAGATTGATCACGCAGTTGGAAATCACAATGTCGAAGTAGCCTTCCTCCAGATCCAGTTGATCCAGCTCTTCGATATAGCCTTTCAGAAAGCGCACATTGCTTTTCGCATAGCCGAACACGTCGCGGTGGTAGTTCTGATGACGTCTTGCCACCTCCAGCTGCTCGTCGGTCATGTCCACGCCCACCACTTCCCCCTGTTCGCCGACCAGGGCGGACAGCAGGTAGACATCACGCCCGGAGCCGGAGCCCAGGTCGAGAATACGCATGCCTTTCAACTGCTGGGGTGCCACCAGACCGCAGCCGTAATAGCGCATGACCACTTCATCATGGAGCTGTGCAAGAAGGGGTTTCAGATAGGCCGGCGGCTCCTGGTCACAACAGGCATTGGTCTGCAGGTCGTCACTGGAGTGCAGCTGTTGGCCGTAGTAGTTCTGTACCTCTTCACGCATTGTTGATCCTCTGGTGGTGGCTTCGGTGTAACGTGGTTTCACTGCGTTCGGTTTAGCGCAATGAAGTAAAGATGCCATCTTTGTGTTCAGGTTACACCGACGAGCGGCCATGACTGTAATTATTGCGTCAAGATGGCATCCAAGACGACAGTAAAAAGTGAACACAAGGACAAGAGATGCAGCGGACAATGTGGGGCGCTCTATTGCTCGTACTGGCAATCACGGGCTGCCAGCCGGCAACGGACAAGTTGGTGATTACCGGTTCCAGCACCATCGCGCCGCTGATGGCCGAGCTGGCTGAACGTTTTGAGGCGCAGACCGGGGTGCAGGTGGATGTGCAGAGCGGTGGTTCCGGTCGCGGCATCAGCGATGTGCGCCAGGGGCTGGCGGATCTGGGCATGGTCAGCCGTGCGTTGAAACAGGACGAGCAGGACCTGACCGGTCATGTGATAGCCCGTGATGGTATCGCCCTGATTGTGCACGCAGAGAATCCGGTGGCGCCGCTTACCCGGGACCAGATTATCGCCATTTACACCGGAACGCTGGACAGCTGGTCGTCACTGGGCGGCGCAGATCGGCCCATTACCGTGGTGCACAAGGCCGACGGGCGATCGACGCAGGAGCGCTTTCTTGAACACTTTGGCCTGGATAACGATCAGATCCGGGCGGACCTGGTGATTGGTGAAAACCAGCAGGGGATCAAGGCGGTGGCCGGCGACCCGTATGCCATTGGCTATGTCTCCATTGGTACGGCGGTTTATGAGGCGGACCATGGCGTGCCACTGCGGTTGTTACCGCTGCAGGGCGTGCCGGCCAGCCTGGCGACCCTGCAGCAGGGCGATTACCCGTTAAGCCGCGAACTGAACCTGGTCAGCCAGGGTGAACTACAGGCCCAGGCAAAGGCGCTGCTGGATTTCATCACCGACCCGGCCCAGGCCGAGATATACCGTGCTTACTACTTCCTTCCCGCCACGCGCTGACCGGCTGCTGAGCTGGGGGTTGCGGCTGGCCGGCGCTGCGGCCGTGCTGGTGCTCGGCGGTATCGTGCTGGTACTGCTGATCCAGTCCGCGCCATTTCTGTTTGACCATGGCAGTGGCCTGTGGCGCAACGACTGGCAACCCGGCCAGGCCCGTTATGGCATGGCGGCCATGGTGGCCGGTTCTATCGTGGTGAGTGTGCTGGCGCTGCTGATGGCCGGGCCGTTGGCGGTATTGCTGGCTGCCTGGTTGCGATATTTCGCCCCGGCATTGCGCCGGCCGACGCTGGCGCTGGTGGAGTTGATGGCCGGCATTCCCTCGGTGGTGTATGGCCTGTGGGGGATGCTGGTACTGGTGCCCTGGCTTAATCAGTGGGCACCGCCGGGGGCCTCCTGGCTGGCGGCTTCGCTGGTATTGGCCCTGATGATTCTGCCGCTGGCATTGCTGGTCACCGATACGGCCCTGGGCCAGTTGCCCGTTCGCTACCTGCAGGCCGGGCAGGCGTTGTCCCTGTCCCGGGTGGGTATGCTGCGCCGGGTCCTGTTGCCCCAGGCCGGCCCCTCCATTGTCAGTGGGCTGGTGCTGCAATTCGGTCGTGCTCTCGGGGAAACCATGGCGGTATTGATGGTGGCGGGCAATGTGGTGCAGTGGCCTGGCTCGCTGTTCGACCCGGTACGGACATTAACCGCCAATATCGCCCTGGAAATGGCCTATGCCACTGGCGACCATCGAGTGGCACTGTTTGCCAGCGGGCTGTTGCTGTTGCTGGTTACCGCGCTGTTGCTGCTGCTGAGTTGGCGGTTGCGGGGGGACAAGCATGCGCTGGCCTGATCGTCTTGCGGCAGTGACTGGGGCATTGCTGTTGCTGGCGGTGCTGGTGCCCATGGGGTTGATGCTGTGGTCTCTGATGGCGCAGGGCAGTGATGTGCTATCCGTCGACTTTCTCTTGGAGGATCCGAGCCAGGCTGGCCGTGCCGGCGGTATCGCGGCGTTGTTGATCAGCACCGGCTGGATTCTGGCGGTGTGTTTGCTGGTGGCCGTGCCGCTGGGGCTTGGCTGTGCGCTCTATCTCAGTGAACAGGTGCCGGCGGGTACCCGTCGGGCGCAATGGTTGGGCGGGGTGCTGGATATGCTGGCGGCAGTGCCCTCTATCGTTTACGGCCTGTTCGGCTACCAGTTTTTCGCCATCAGCCTGGGGCTGGGGTTTTCCATCCTCAGTGGTGGCCTGGCATTGGCGCTGATGGTGCTGCCCCTGATGATCCGCAGCGCCGAGCAGGCCCTGCGGGCGGTGCCGCTGTCTTATCGGCAGGCAGGTGAGGCGCTTTCGATCAGCCGCTGGGGCTGGGTAAAACGCATCCTGATACCGCAGGCTGCGCCGGGGATTGCGGTGGGGATTATTCTCAGCATCGGCCGGGCATTGGCGGAAACCGCCGTGCTGTTGTTCACCGCCGGCTATGTGTTGCGCCGGCCGGACTCGGTGATGGATTCCGGTCGCGCGTTGAGTGTGCATATCTACGATCTGGCCATGAACGTGCCCGGTGGCATGCCGCGGGCGGCGGCCACCGGTCTGGTGCTGGTGGCCATTCTGGTGATACTGAATCTGCTGGTGCGGCGCTGGCTGCGCCCGGCACAAGGAGTGCTGTATTGATGATGCCCCCTTCGTTGGAACTGCAAGGCGTGTGTGTGCATTACGGCAATCAGGCGGCCATTGAACAGGCCAGCCTTACCGTGGGCGGTGGCGAGCTGATGGCACTGGTCGGGCCTAGTGGCTGTGGCAAGAGCAGCCTGCTGGGCAGTATCAATCGTATGACCGACAGTATTCCCGGGTGTTGGGTCAGTGGTCGCGTGTTGCTGGATGGAGACGTTATTTCTGCTCGCAGCGACCCGGCAACACTGCGTCGCCAGATCGGCATGGTGTTCCAGCAGCCCAATCCCTTTCCGTTGTCGATTATCGATAATCTGCGTTTCCCTCTGTCGGAACACGGCGTGCCTCGCCGCGAGCGTGATGGCTGTGCGGAACAGGCCCTGCGCGCGGTGGGGTTGTGGGAGGAAGTGAAGGGGCGCTTGCATCAATCGGCCCTGGGCCTGTCCGGCGGTCAGCAGCAGCGCCTGTGTATTGCCCGGGCGTTGGTGCTGGAACCTCAGGTGTTGCTGCTGGACGAGCCCTGCTCGGCGCTGGATCCGGTATCCTCGAAAGTGGTGGAGGAGTTGATCGTCTCCTTGAAGGGCCGCTATACCCTGCTAATGGTGACTCATAATCTGGCTCAGGCCAGGCGTATCGCTGACAGTGTGACGGTATGCTGGGTCGAAGCGGGGTGTGGTTGCGTGGTGGAATCCAACGCCTGCCGTCAGGTATTTGAACACCCCAGCCACCCGATTACCGCCGCGTATTGTGCCGGGGAAGCCGGGTAGCGCTATGGCCGCCGTTTGCTGGCTGGCAGCCGCTGGCATGACGATCGGATTCAGGGTTCCTGACATTGACCCTGTAACACGCTCAGGTTTGTGGCATCACTTGTGCTAACCAGAAACCTTGCCGGGGAAAAATGATGGATCGGATGGATGATATCTGGCGTTCGTTACGCAGTTTGCCACTGTGGGTGCAGGTTTGGGTGGTAGGCATTCTTGTGCCGGTGAATGGCTTGCCATTTTTCCTGCTTGATACCCGAGTGGGGGTAGCCGCCAGCCTGGCGGCGTTGTTCGTGGTAGTGACCAATGTGCCGCTGATGTGGATTTACAGGGGCATGAACAAGGTGTTGTCGATCCCTCATCTGATTGCCTGGGTTCCATTGGCAATCTATCTGCTGGTATTGCTGTCCGATAGCGGCTTCCGTTCGGAGGCAGGTGCGACAGAGGTGGGGCTGGCGATACTGCTGCTGATCATCAACGGCATCAGCCTGGGCTTCGATGTGATGGACAGCATCAAGTGGGTAGCGGGTGACCGGGCGACACCGGGATTAAAATAACGCAGAGGTTGTGACCGGGAAAAACAGGGGGCGAGGCATCAGGGCTGATTTTGTGGAGAATCCAGCTTTTTGAGAATGTCCTCAATAGCGGCTTCTTCCAAGGGCTGCTTGTCGCGTGGCAAAAAACCAAGCATGGCACGAAGCTGGCGTACATAGCGCCGGCAATGGTGGCACATCATCAGGTGCAGGCGTAGAGCGAAGCGCTCGCGACGGCTGATCGGCGTGCCATCAACCAATGCATCTGCCTTTTCAACGAGGTGCTGGCATTTCAGCATTCGCCTGTCTCCTGAAAGTGATCCACCATTTCGAATAAACGGGCTCTTGCCCGGTGAAGTAATACTCGAACATTGGATGCACTGATTTCCAGCATGTTACAAACATCGTCCGCAGGCAGGCCTTGCATGTCGCGCAGCTCCAGCACCAGGCGCTGGCTGTCGGGCATGAAATGCAGGTGTTTTTCCATACAGCGGCGCAGTTCTTCGCGGGTCAGCAGGTTGTCCGGGCTGGACAGTTCCCAGTGCTGCGGCGGGTGCTGCCAGTGGCCGTCGCCGTGGAAGCGATGCGCCAGTGCGTCAGGGTCATTGGTGGGATCAAATTGAATTTCCCGGCCACGCTTCCGGATCATCATTTTTGCCTGGTTGATCACGATGCGTGTCAGCCAGGTGCGTAACAGGCTGCGCCCTTCGAATTTTGCGATCGCTCGATGCGCGGCTATCCAGGCATCCTGCACGGCCTCTTCGGCATCAGCCGGGCTGAGCAACGTGCGGGCAGTAGCCAGCAACATATTGTGATGGGCCTTGACCAGCTGCCCGAACGCCGCCCGGTCTCCCAGACGTAGCCGGTCGATGAATTGGGAGTCTTCAAACGGGGTATCGGCCATTGGTGGTTCCGGTTAGCTAGCGCGGTAGCAGGTCGCTGGGGTTGTCTTCGCCTTCATCCCCCTGGTGCAGCATGACCAGGCGACGCAGATGCTGCATGTCGTCAACGGACGGGTGGCTGAACATGATGCCGATTTCCAGGCCCTGCTGGCGTTTCACTGTGACGGGCAGGGGCAGCTGAATGTCCGAGTCTTCCAGGGTGATAGTCACGGTGACCGGCGAGGCATCAGGCAGGGCCAGCGGGTGGGTGCTGTGGACCTGGGGGACCAGTACGGGCCGGTCCGCCAGTTCTACC
>NZ_JBNPEC010000263.1:0-23046 GCF_051117345.1 Alcanivorax sp. | reverse complement strand
CCGGTGCAACTGACCGGGTTTCGGCCCCAGGGTAAAGGGCTTGACGCGCAGATCGACAGCATTACCGATCGGGATGGGGCGGCAAGCCTGGTGGGGCAGGAAATCGGTATTCCCGGTGTGCTGCTGCCCACCTCCGGGGCGGGCGAGTACTACTGGCGCGACCTGGTCGGCCTGCGCGTTCACCACGTGGACGGCATGGATCTGGGCAAGGTAGTGCGAATGCTGGAAACCGGTGCCAACGATGTGCTGGCGGTGCGCGGCGACAGCAACAGCCTGGATCGGCGCGAGCGCCTGATTCCCTGGCTGCCGGACGATGTCATCACCGAGGTGAATCTGGCCGAAGGGCGGATGACGGTGGACTGGGATCCGGAGTTTTAAATGCCTTTTTCGGTGACGTTAGTGACTCTGTTCCCGGAAATGGCAAAAGCGATTACTGACTTTGGTGTTACCCGGCGAGCGGTGGAAAACGGCCAACTGCAGTTGGAAACCGTGAATCCCCGGGATTTCACCGAAGATCGTCACCGCACCGTGGATGATCGCCCCTTCGGCGGCGGCCCCGGCATGGTGATGAAGGTGGAGCCGCTGGCGAAAGCCCTGCAGGCCGCCCGCGCTGCCAATCCGGCAGCCACGGTGATCTACCTGTCCCCCCAGGGACAGCCGCTGACCCAGGCGAAAGCCGTGGAGCTGGCGGAAAAGCCCGGCCTGGTGTTATTGGCGGGGCGCTATGAAGGCGTGGACGAGCGTTTGCTCGAAGCCGAAGTGGATGAACAGATCTCCATCGGCGACTACGTGCTCAGCGGCGGTGAACTGCCGGCGCTGGTGCTGACCGATGCGGTCAGCCGACTGTTACCCGGAGTGCTGGGACACCAGGATTCCGCCGAGCAGGACTCGTTTTCTGGTGAATTCGAACACCTGCTCGATTGCCCCCACTACACCCGCCCGGAGGTGTACAACGGGCAGGCAGTACCGACGGTACTGCTGAGCGGCAATCACGCGTTGATTCGCCGCTGGCGCCTGAAACAGGCGCTGGGACGGACCTGGCAACAGCGTCCCGACCTGCTGGAACGTCGCCGGGCGCGGGGTTTGAGCAACGAAGAGCAGCAACTGCTGGATGAGTACATCGCCGAGCAGTCGCCGCATACAGCAAAAACGAGAGACTAGGAGCACTGCCATGAGTGGCAAGAACCTGATTATCCAGGGCATCGAAAACGCCCAGCTGAAATCCGATCTTCCGGAATTCGGCGCCGGTGACACCGTTACCGTGCAAGTGAAAGTAAAGGAAGGCACCCGTGAGCGTCTGCAGGCGTTCCAGGGCGTTGTGATTGCACGTCGCAACCGTGGCCTGAACTCTGCGTTTACCGTTCGCAAAATCTCCCACGGTGTGGGCGTTGAGCGTGTATTCCAGCTGCACAGCCCGCTGATCGATTCCATCGAAGTGAATCGTCGTGGTGACGTGAGCCGCGCCAAGCTGTACTACCTGCGCGACCGCTCTGGCAAGTCTGCCCGGATCAAAGAAAAAATCCGGTAAGACCCCGCGCTTACCTTCTGTCGCGAGCGAATGTCGGTTTAGCCTTTGCTGTAGGGCATGCGAAATCGACCTCTGGCCAGACAGAATGCTCCACACAAAAAAGCCGCTCCTGCAAGGGGGCGGCTTTTTTGCGTCTGGCATTACGGGTGCCTGTATTCAGTGTCACTCAGGCCGTGAATAGATCACCACTCGGTCCCGTCCCTGATGTTTTGCGGTGTACATCGCCCGGTCTGCCTCTTCAATCAGTGTATGGGCGTCTACGGCAGACTGTGCGGGAGTGCTGCTGACGCCAAAGCTGGCGGTGAGTTTTATTTCCGGAGAATCCGGGACAGACATTGTGTTGCGACGTAACGCTTCAGCACAGCGCTCTGCAACATTGTGGGCCTGTGACAGAGTGGCTCCGGGGAGCAGCATCAGGAACTCCTCGCCACCATAGCGGCCCAGCAAATCATTATCCCGCAGATTGTCCTGCAGCGTTTCGGCCACATGAATCAGTGCCTGGTCGCCGGTGGCGTGACCGTATCGGTCATTGATCTGTTTGAAAAAGTCCACATCCATCAGTACCACCGCCAGGCCCTTGCGGGAACGTGCTGACATGGTCAGTTGCTGGGTGAGGGTTTGCAGCAGATGTCCGCGATTGGCTACACCGGTTAGCGGGTCGCGTATGGAGCGGTCAAAGGTTGAGGCCTCCCGATGTCGCCAGGTAGACGTGAGGGCGGCAACGGTAAAGGAGTCTTTGATGATGATCAGGCCGGCCGCTACGATCATCATCAGGTCATACCATACCTGTGCCGGCCGGTAGTCCACAGGAGTCAGCAAGGGTCGATACAGGGTGCTATCCAGGCTGATCGCAATGGCATAGGCCAGTATGGCGCCCATGGAGAGAGCGAATACCAGGGTGATCTGGGTTGCCGGGAATAATAGCAGGCCTATAAGGACACAGCCGGTAAGCACAATGCCGGTGACCAGATTGAAGGGGCCTACCAGTAACAGCGAGACAATGCCGCTGAGCCCGAAAAACAGGATGGTGAAGCTGGCAAAACGGCTTTCCTGGGCGTCTGACATCTGCCGCCTGCTGCCAAACAGGGCGATGGCAAGCCATGCGAGGCTGGCAATGAGTCCCCAGGCCAGCCCTGCCCACAGGAGAGGGTTGTAGATACCCTCAATGAAGCGGGAAATGATCAGTCCTGAGGCGCACCCCAAGAAGATAATCCAGTAAATAGGCTGCCCGATCCAGCATATGAAAATGCCCTTCTCTCGGGGAGAGCCATTAATTTGCTGACCGATGAGCCGATATAGTTCTTCTAATGGTTTTATCATGGCTGCCGCGGTTGAGGTGCGGCTCCGCCGGTAGCGAAGCCGCACGAAATATTCATGCCTTTCTGAGCATTCGGTAGAGCGCCAGCAGTACCAGTGCACCGACGATGGCGGTGACAAAGCTGCCCAGGCTGAAACTGCCCATGGAGCCGCCAATCCCGGTGATGGAGCCAAGCCAGCCACCGACAAAAGCACCGGCGATGCCGATCAGGATGGTGACGATAAAGCCGCCAGGATCCTTGCCCGGCATGATCCATTTGGCAATGATGCCGGCGATCAGGCCAAATACAATCCACGATAAAATACCCATATTTCCTCTCCTTGGTAGTCGTTTTCAAAATGCATGGCGTCACCATTGTTGCCGCAAAATACGGCCTCTGTCGTTAACTTCGCCCGCTTTTAGACGTAATTTTTGGTAAAAGGCGAATGGGTGTTCGTCTTTGATTTTCTTTTAACTCATTGTTTTTTATTGCTGTTTAGGGCCTTATTCAGAAATGAACGCGTTAACCGATGACCATGGGCGCCTGATTGACAGCTGGCTGGATCAGCAGTGGCTGGAAAAGGGGCTCAGCGATCACAGCCTGGAGAGTTACCGGCGCGATATCCGTCAGCTGGCGGTGTGGCTGCAGGGGCAGCAAGGCACCTTGCTGCAATGTCAGCGTTACCAGCTGCTGGAATTTCTGGCAGATCGTCACCAGCAGGGCGTGGGGGCCCGCTCGGTGGCCCGGCAATTGTCAGCGGTTAAGAGCTTCTATCGCTGGCTGAAGCGGGAAGGGCGAATCGAAGAAGACCCGGCGCTGTTGATCGAGCGTCCCAAGACCGGTCGCCCGCTGCCGAAAACCCTCACCGAAGCGGATGTGGAGGCGCTGTTGGCGGCGCCGGATGTGTCCACGCCTCTGGGGCTGCGTGACAGGGCCATGCTGGAGCTGATCTATGCCACCGGGTTACGGGTTACCGAGCTGGTTACCCTGACCCAGAGCCAGGTCAACCCTCGCCAGGGGCTGGTCCGGGTGATTGGCAAGGGCGACAAGGAGCGGCTGGTGCCTCTGGGTGAAGAGTCCCTCCACTGGCTGGCGCGCTACCTGCGTGAGGCGCGTCCGCTGCTGTTGGGTAACAATCAGGAGCTGCTGTTTCCCAGCAGACGCGGCACCTGCATGACACGGCAGACGTTCTGGCACCGTATCAAGCAGATGGCCATGGTCGCCGGGGTGGAAAAAAAACTCTCACCCCATACACTGCGTCATGCGTTTGCCACCCACTTGCTGAATCACGGGGCAGACCTGCGGGTGGTGCAGTTGTTGCTTGGCCATAGCGATTTGTCTACCACCCAGATTTATACCCATGTGGCCCAGCAGCGGTTACAGGATCTGTACCAGAAACATCACCCCCGTTCGGGAACCTGATGCGGACAATCCGGTTCCAAGAGGGAAAATGAGGAGTAACGACAGAATGAATAAATGGTTTTTGGTGGTACTGACGGGGCTGATGGCCGCTTGCGGGGCGGATTCGAATTCTGAGCCGAAGAGCAATGACGCCGTTAACGGCGAAAAGGCCAGGGCGGCTTTCGAGGACGCTTTCGATGGTATGGAAGTGACCGAGGTCCGCGCCGCGCCCATGCCAGGGATGGTCGAACTGAATGTTAACGGCCGCGAAAGTGTCTACATGACCGAGGATGGCCGCCACCTCCTGATCGGCAAGCTGTTGGAGATCAAGGACGGGGAAGTGGTTAACCCGGCAGAGCAGCGTTTCGAGCAAGTGCGCAAAGAGGGTATCAAGACACTGGATCCGGCGGACATGATCACCTACGCGGCGGAAGACGAGAAAGCCGAAGTGTATGTGTTCACCGATATCACCTGTGGTTTCTGTCGCAAGCTGCATCGTCACATCGATGAGTACAACGCTGCGGGCGTCACCGTCCACTATCTGGCGTTCCCTCGCGGCGGGCCGACCACCGAGGCCGCGGCAGCAATGCGCTACATCTGGTGCGCGCAAGATCGTGCCCAGGCGCTCACCGATGCCAAGCTGAAGGATGAGGTGGTCCAGGCCGAGCTGACCGAGTGCGCCAAACCGGTGGACGAACAGTACCAGCTGGGCAATACCTTCGGCGTACGGGGTACCCCGGCCATCTATTCCATTGAAGGTGAGCAACTGGGCGGCTATGTGACCCCGGAGCAGCTGCTTGAGCGGCTCGAGTGACAGGCTGAACCCCGCGTAATCCGGCGCTTTCGGGCCGGGAATACAGCGTGAATACATTGACGGCGCAGGGATGCGCCGTTAATGTGTCCGCCTTCATTTTTCCCTCACCCAAGGTGCTATCGTGAAACAGATTTCCAGCGAATTCGTCGTCTGCCGCCCTATGTCTTCAATATCGTTGGCGATTTGAAGAAGGCTGCGCGGGCGCGGGGTGAGGACATCATCGATTTCGGCATGGGCAATCCGGATCAGCCCACGCCGCAGCACATTATCGACAAGCTCACCGAGACGGTGCAGCGGGGGGACACCCACCGCTATTCCCAGTCCCGGGGCATTCCGCGGCTGCGCAAGGCCATCGCCGATTGGTACCAGCGCCGCTATGACGTGGACCTGGACCCGGAATCCGAAGCCATCGTCACCATTGGTTCCAAGGAAGGCCTGGCACACCTGGCGCTGGCTACCATGGGCCCCGGGGATACCGTGCTGGTCCCCAACCCCAGTTACCCGATTCATCCCTATGGGTTTGTGATTTCCAACGCGGATATCCGCCACGTGCCCATGGTGAAAGGGGTGGATTTCTTCGTGGAGCTGGAGCGGGCCATCAAGGAATCCTGGCCCAAGCCGAAAATGCTGGTGCTCAATTTCCCGGGTAACCCCACCGGCCAGTGCGTTGACCTGGAGTTCTTCGAGAAGGTGGTGGCCATTGCCCGTGAACACCAGATCTGGGTGGTTCACGATCTGGCCTATGCGGATATCGTCTTTGACGGTTACAAGGCGCCTTCCATCCTCGAAGTGGAAGGGGCAAAAGAGGTGGCGGTAGAGTTCTTCTCCTTGTCCAAGAGCTATAACATGCCCGGCTGGCGGGTGGGCTTCTGCTGCGGTAACAAGGAGCTGATCCACGCCCTGGCACGGATCAAGTCCTATATGGACTATGGCACCTTTACGCCGATCCAGGTGGCCGCCATCGCCGCCCTGGAAGGGGACCAGACCTGCGTGGCCGACATCTGCGAGATGTATCGCAAGCGCCGGGATGTGCTGGTGGATGGCCTGGCGGAGATCGGCTGGCAGGTGGAAAGACCCCGTGCCACCATGTTTGTCTGGGCAGAAATTCCCGAGCCATACCGGGAGATGGGGTCGCTGGAGTTTTCCAAGAAGTTGCTGAACGATGCGGGTGTAGCGGTGTCCCCGGGCATTGGTTTTGGCGATTACGGCGACGATCATGTGCGCTTCGGGCTGATCGAAAACGAACAACGGACTCGGCAGGCTATCCGCGGCATCAAGAAGATGTTCCGCCAGGACGGCCTGCTGGGCTGAAAGCGCCTTTGCGGCCACAGGCCGCAGGGGAAGCTTGGAAAGCCGCTTTGGGCTTTTCAATACACTGATTAAATGAAACGAGGATAGGCTGTGGATTCGGTGAAGGTGGGTATTGCTGGTCTGGGCACTGTGGGCTCAGGCACCGTCAACGTTCTCAAGCGCAATGCGCGGGATATTGCCCGTCGCGTGGGACGTCCGATTGAAATTACCCACATCGGTGCGCGCCGGGACAATCCCGCCTGCGACACTCAGGGTATTCGCCTGTCCCGGGATATCTTCGCCGTGGCCA
Organism: Alcanivorax sp.; assembly: GCF_051117345.1. Taxonomy (GTDB): domain Bacteria; phylum Pseudomonadota; class Gammaproteobacteria; order Pseudomonadales; family Alcanivoracaceae; genus Alcanivorax. The sequence continues at coordinate 16,405 of NZ_JBNPEC010000263.1, read as the reverse complement.
CGGACCCGGATATCGATATCCTGGTGGAGCTGATTGGTGGCATCGATACTGCCCGTGAGCTGGTGCTCACCGCCATCAAGAACGGCAAGCATATTGTTACCGCCAACAAGGCGCTGATCGCCGAGCACGGCAACGAGATCTTCCAGGCGGCCCAGGATAACGGCGTGGATGTGGCTTTCGAGGCCTCCGTGGCCGGGGGTATCCCCATCCTCAAGTCCCTGGGCGAGGGGCTGGCGGCCAACCATATCAATTGGCTGGCGGGTATCATCAACGGTACCGGCAACTTTATCCTCACCGAGATGGAAGAGGGTGGCCGCGACTTCAAGGACGTGCTGGACGAAGCCCAGCAGCTGGGTTACGCGGAAGCAGACCCGACCTTCGATGTGGAGGGGATTGATGCGGCCCACAAGCTCACCATTCTGGCGTCCATCGCCTTCGGTATTCCGCTGCAGTTCTCCCAGGTCTACACCGAGGGGATCAGCCGCATCACCACCGAAGACGTGGCCAGTGCAGCCCACTTCGGCTACCGCATCAAGCATCTTGGCATCGCCAAGGACACCGGCAAGGGCATTGAGTTGCGTGTGCATCCGACCCTGGTGCCCAAGGAAACCATGTTGTCGGCGGTCAACGGGGTCATGAATGCGGTGATGATCCACGGTGATGCCGTGGGCCCGACCATGTTCTACGGTGCCGGCGCCGGTGCCGAGCCTACCGCCTCTGCGGTGGTGGCCGACATCATCGAGCTGGGCCGCGCCCTGACCGTGGACCACGACGAGCGGGTGCCATATCTGGGCTTCCACACCGACCACATGTCCGATGAGCCGATCCTGACCATTGACGACGTGTCCTGTTGTTTCTACCTGCGCCTGCATGTGCAGGACAAGAAAGGTGTGCTGGCTGACGTGACCCGCATCCTCAGTGACAACAATGTCAGCATTGATGCCATGATACAGCGGGAAGTGGACCAGGGGTTGGTGCCCATCGTGATGATGACCCACGAAGTCCGCGAGGGTGACATGAACCTGGCATTGGCCAAGATCGGTGCCCTTGATACCGTGGATAGCGATATAATGCGGATCCGGGTGGAAACACTGGACGCTTGATACACGACGCCGGACGCTCGGTTTTCAGCGTTCGGCGTCAAACATATGGCGTCTGGCGCGCCGATAAAGCGACCCAATTCAAGAACAGCAGAGCCTGCCTTAGTGGCTTTGCACTAGCAGCAGAGACCAACACCATGCCTTTTCGTGACCGTTACACCGGCCTGATCAACCGTTATCGTGACCACCTGCCGGTGAATGATGACACGCCCATCATCAGCCTGGGTGAGGGGAATACCCCCCTGATTCGCCTGAAGAATATCCCCAAAATGCTGGGCAAGGACGTGGATATCTACGTCAAATACGAAGGCCTGAACCCCACCGGTTCCTTCAAGGATCGGGGCATGACCATGGCGGTGACCAAGGCGGTGGAAGAGGGCAGTAATGCCATCATCTGCGCCTCCACCGGCAATACCTCTGCGGCTGCCGCCGCCTACGCGGCCCGTGCTGGCATCACCGCTTTCGTGCTGATCCCGGAAGGCAAAATTGCCATGGGCAAGCTGGCCCAGGCGATGATGTATGGTGCGGTGATCATGCAGATCCGCGGTAACTTCGATCAGGGCATGGAGCTGGTCAAGCAGGTAGCTGAAAAGGCGCCGGTGACCATCGTAAACTCCGTCAACCCTTATCGTCTGCAGGGCCAGAAGTCTGCTGCATTTGAAATTGTCGAAGAGCTGGGCCGTGCCCCGGACTTCCACTGCCTGCCAGTGGGGAACGCGGGCAATATCTCCGCCCACTGGATGGGCTACAGCGAATACAAGAAAGCCGGTGTGGTGAACAGTGCACCGAAGATGGTGGGTTATCAGGCCGAAGGGGCTGCGCCCTTCATGCGTGGCGGACCGGTGAAAGACCCGGAAACTGTGGCCACGGCGATCCGTATCGGTAACCCGCAATCCTGGGACAAGGCCTGGGCCCTTCAGGAAGAGTCCGGCGGCTGGTTCGACGAGCTGACCGACCAGGAGATTCTGGCTGCCCAGAAGATGCTGGCCGAGAAAGAAGGCATCTTCTGTGAGCCGGCCTCTGCGGCTTCTCTGGGTGGCGCCATGCGCGACATCAAGGCCGGCAAGATTCCGGAAGGCTCTACCATCGTCTGCACTCTCACCGGTAACGGCCTGAAAGATCCGGATACCGCTATTGCCCAATGCCAGGACAGCCGCATGGTGACCATCGATGCGGACCTGGATGCGGTGAAAGGCGCGATCCTCTCCAATATGTCCTGATCTGTTGTACGGATCGATAAAACGGAGCGCATAGCGCTCCGTTTTTTTATCTCTCTGCTGCGCTGTTGGAGCCTTTTCTACAAGGCGTATCCCATCAGTCTCTTTTCATTTATTTTTTTGTGAAGAAAGCGTCAACAAGAAAAATCCCCTGAAATTTTTCATTTGTTTTGGTCGTAGAAAAAAATCCTTGGCCAGAATATGTTAGGGTACTTTTTCTTTAAGGGAAGAAAGGGAACCACGACCCCGTGTCGAGATTACTGAAACCGCCTACCTTTATCGTGTCCTTTTCGGGCTGACTCTTCGCCCATTCCCTGGCCCTGCGCGGCCACTCCTCTCCTTGTAGTGTCATAACTGAATTTCGAAAAATACCCGTGTGTTAACACAGCAGGTATCACGCCGTGATTTGACTTTATTTGGTCAATATTTAGTCTGTAAAGAAAATCAGAGAAGGGAGCGTTAAATGAATAAGCGTGCTTTTGCAAAGCGCACTGGCTATTTGAGCTGTTTGCTTGCTGCGTCCATTCCCCTCAATGCTCATGCTGGTGCCGAACTGAGTGCCGGTGTCTGGTGGGTCTATCAATATGTGACGGATTCCGATTTTTCCGGCGCATCGTCCGCCTTCGATGAAGATCTGGATAACACCACCGGCGGCAACTTTGCCGATCCGGCGCTTATCCTCTATGCCGACGATGATGGTTCCCATGGCCCCTGGCGGTTCAGTGCAGAAGGGCGCCTCGGTACCGGCGGCTTTACCGATACCTCGAATAATAATTCCGGCGATACCTTCACCATGCATAAGGCATGGATCGGCTACGAGTTTGATGATGATACCCTGCTAACCGTGGGGAAAAGCCAGGTGCCTTTCGGCTGGAAAACCGTCAATTTCTGGCCCGGTGAAGGTGTGCTGGGTGGTTATGGCGATCAGATGGATGTGGGCTTCAAGCTCAGTTCTTCACTGAATGCCTTCAGCTACGATGTGGCCTATTACCACCAGGATGACTGGGGTGAGACCAGCACCGATACCGTAGATGACAACGGCCACTGGGGCAGCGCAACGACTTACCGAAAGATCAAGACTGGTGTCGTCAATGGCGACTGGAACTTTATGGAAGGCCACACTGTGGGGGCCTCCTACCAGAAGGGACGTCTGCAGGACCTCGCCGCCGCCGTGGCAAAGGCGCGCGATGATGAAGGTGATCATGAGGCAGTGAATCTGCATTACACCTTCAATATGAATGACTTCACCGCCCGCTATCAGTTCATCGATACGGAGCGGGACTTTGGCGGTATGGATGCGTTTCTACTCAGTGGCTCAGCCCCCGCCGATGAAGACGTGAAAACCCAGGTGCACATGGCCCAGCTGATCTACAACCCGAACCGCTGGAGCTATTACCTGGATGCGGGGGTGGCGAGTACCGATACCCGCGGCAACGACGCCGATGACGTGGAATTCTATGCGCCCGGCGTCAGCTACAAGTACGGACCTGGCTGGTTGTATCTGGAGTACCTGTGGTCGGATGGTGACGTGGATCGTAACGGTGATATTTACGAAGCAGATTTCCGTGCAGTCTACGCGTCGTTTGATTTTTATTTCTGATTGCCGGTAGCGGTCCTTCGGGGCCGCCTACTTGGGTTTAGATGATGAAGTGCGTTTTGAGGAGTGCATGTTTCGGGGAAGCGACCCCGACATCGTCCGGACCGACTGGCTGTAAGTTGCGGCATCCACTGCGCACCCCAAAGCAAGACGGAATACGGAGCTAAGATGAGTATTGATTACGAGACCGACTATGATGTCGGCCAGGATAATGTGCAGGTTCTGGGGATGGATCTGCACAATCCTGTTTTCTTTATCAGTGCCGTACTGATTATTACTTTTGTGGTCGGCACTCTGGCATTCCCGGAAGCGGCCAACGGTATGCTCAATGGCGCCAAAGGCTGGGCCATTGAGCATTTTGACTGGCTGTTCATGGTCAGCGGCAACCTCTTTGTACTGTTCTGTATCGCCTTGGCGTTGCTACCCACGGGGAAAATCCGCTTGGGTGGCCAGGAAGCCAAGCCTGAGTTTTCCACATTATCCTGGTTTGCCATGCTGTTTGCCGCCGGCATGGGTATCGGCCTGATGTTCTGGAGTGTGGCAGAGCCGGTGGCGTACCTGAACGGCCAGTGGTACGGCACCCCGCTCGGGGTGGAAGCGGGTTCTGAAGAAGCCCGCCATATGGCAATGGGGGCCACCATGTATCACTGGGGGCTGCATCCCTGGGCGATCTACGCGGTGGTGGCGCTGTCTCTGGCTTTCTTTTCCTATAACAAGGGTATGCCATTAACCATCCGCTCTGCGTTCTATCCGATCCTGGGTGAGCGGTGCTGGGGATGGCCAGGGCACATCATTGATACCCTGGCGGTAGTGGCGACTATCTTTGGTCTGGCTACCTCTCTGGGGCTGGGCGCGCAGCAGGCATCAGGCGGTTTGCACTTCCTGTTTGATACCCCCAATGCCATCAATGTGCAGATTGCGATCATCTTTGGTGTCACCGCCATAGCCGTGATATCGGTGATGCGTGGCCTGGATGGTGGCGTCAAGATTCTCAGTAATATCAATATGACGCTGGCGCTGTTCCTGTTGCTCTTTGTGATTGTCGCCGGTCCAACCTTGCTGATTTTCACCGGCTTTGGCACCACCGCTGTGGATTATCTGTCCAATATTATCCCACTGAGTAACTGGATCGGCCGCGAGGACGACAGCTGGTTCCACGGCTGGACCGTATTCTACTGGGCCTGGTGGATTTCCTGGTCACCCTTCGTGGGCATGTTTATCGCCCGTATTTCCAAGGGCCGCACAGTGCGGGAGTTCATTACCGCGGTGCTGCTGGTACCTACCATCATCACCATTATCTGGATGTCTGCGTTCGGCGGTGCCGGCCTGGATCAGGCCATTAACGGTGTCGGCGAACTGGCCGGTGGTGTCAATGATGCCTCCCTGGCTCTGTTCCAGATGCTGGAAAATCTGCCCTGGACCGGCATCATGTCGTTCATGGGGATTGTGCTGGTGCTGGTCTTCTTCGTGACGTCTTCGGATTCCGGCTCACTGGTGATTGACTCCATCACTGCTGGCGGCAAGCTGGATGCGCCGGTTCCGCAACGTGTGTTCTGGGCCGTAATGGAAGGTGTCATTGCCGGTGCCTTGCTGTATGGCGGTGGCAAGGAAGCGCTCAAGGCCCTGCAATCCGGGGCAGTGGCCACCGGGTTGCCGTTTACCTTTGTGCTGCTGCTTATGAGCGTCAGTCTCTACATGGGGCTTTCTGCAGAGAGCAAGCGGCTGAGGGCGCTCAAGACCACTTGATTGTCACAGCAAGGAAAGAAAAAATGCCCGCATCAGCGGGCATTTTTTTGGGTGATATCATGACCTGGCAGGCCACCGTTACCGGTTTTACGCAAGATGAACACCTGGACTGGGTGATGCTGCTGTCATGCGGTCATCGTCAGCATGTTCGTCACCAGCCCCCGTTCATGAACCGTCCCTGGGTCACCAGCGAAGCCGGGCGAGCCCGGCATCTGGGTATGGTAGTCACCTGTACCCAGTGCCAGCGGGGCATGCCGGTTCCCTCAGACAGCGATAGGTGAGGTCCCCTCACGCAGCCGGGTGTGGCGGTTGATAGTGTGCTGCAGGCCGAATAGAGATGGCAGATGCGGACCGACAACCCCTTTGCCGGTGGTCAGCAGGGCACCGCTCAATGCCCGTTGCGGATCCGCCCAGCAATAGATGCTGATAAAGCCAAGGTGACCGAAAGCGCGTGGCGCGCCGGGGCCGAACATGCCCATGCCCCGGTTCCCCAGCATGAAGCCGCTGGAGAAATTCAGGGGAATAAACAGGCTACGGTCGAAGCGCGGGCGGTGATAGGCCGGCTGCAAGGCGCGGGCAACAGTCTCCGGCTTGAAGATCTGCCAGCCGTCATAATGTCCACCGTTGAGTAGCATCTGGAAGAACCGGCTGGCTTCTTCGGCGGTGGCGTAGAGATTGCCCGCTGGCACGATGATGTCCTGAAAGCGGTCATCGTTGGTCACTTCCACGACTTCATCGATGCTGCCGCCCACCGCATAGGTGAGGAACAGGTCTACCAGTTTCATGGGGACGCCGGTGGAGACATCCCGGGCTCGCTCAGCGCCGGTCTGTCCAAAGGTGAAGTACTTCATGCCCATGGGCTGGCGGATCACCCGGTCCAGGGTGGCATTGAGATCTTCGCCGGTAACCGCTTCGACAATGGCGCCGAGGATAAAGCCGGCGGTGATGGCGTGGTAGGCCTGGGTGTTGAGGCCGCTGGGTTTGGCCTCGCAGAGCAGATCAATGATTTCCTGGGGGCGGTAAAGGATATCCGGTTCCACCTGTGCGGGCGGGCGGGGAATGCCGGCCTGGTGGGTCAGCAGGTGGCGAATGGTGGTGCGTCCCTTGCCGTTCTGGCCGTATTTGGGCAGGTAGCGGGTGACCGGGTCATCCAGGTCCAATTGCCCGGTTTCCACCAGATGATGGACCATCATGGCGGCCACCACCTTGGAGGCGGAAAACAGGCAGACCGGGGTGTCCGGGGTCATGATCCGCTGACTCTCCGGGTCCGCATAGCCGATGCTGCGGTCCAGCATGATCTCGCCGTGGCGACGCAGGCACAGGCTGATCGCCGGGCTCATGCCGCCCCGGTAAAGCTTGCGGGTGGCACGCCAGATGGCGTCCACCTGCTCAGACCCCATGCCGGTTTTTTCCGGCGGCGCTTCCTGCCCCTGGCGGACCAGGCCGTCCAGGCTGCGGGGAATGGGGGTGCCGTGTTTGCTTAGCAGACGGTTGATGCGGGGACGTAAAGCCATAAAAGTCTCTGATAACAAGTCGTGCCGGACCCGGAAGGACGGGATAAGTGTCAATATAGTGTTTATTGTGAAAGGACGACATTGTCCACGGAGGCGGCTCCCCTGCAATGGTCGGCCGTGCCATCATGATGGCGCCATATCACAATATTTTGGCCGTATCGGCCGGGGCGGCTGCGTTACACTGTCACTAACCGCATATGACAGCCGCAGGTTACAAGACTTTGTGTCCCGCGCCTTGGAAGATCAAGGTGCACCGATATTCAGAATAACAGCGGCATTTTTCAGGAGGTTACGTGAATACCATCAAGCAGTCCGATTTTCAGAGTTTCGCCGAGTTCTACCCCTATTACCTGCAGGAGCACGGTAACCCCACCTGTCGTCGCCTGCATGTGGTCGGCACCACGCTACTGCTGGTATTGCTGGCGACCATCATTACCGGGGCGTTGAGTGCCTGGTGGCTGTTTGCGTTGCCGGTGGTGGGTTACGGTTTTGCCTGGGTGGGACACTACTTTTTCGAGAAGAATCGTCCCGCCACCTTTCAGCATCCCTGGTACAGCCTGATGGGCGACTTTGTCATGTACAAAGACATTCTCACTCGCCGTATTGATTGGTAGAAACCGTATTCTGCACCAGGCCTCACGCGTCCTGGGTGAGTTGCCTGGTGCCTGCCTGCACGAAGCGTTGCAATGACCGCAGTTCAGTATTTTCATCCCGGTAATCACGGCCAGGGTGACAGAGAGCTTCCCGATCTGGATTGTCGGGAAAATATTGATGCCATGGTCTATGGCTTTTATCGCCGGTTGCTGGATGACTCGGTGATGGCGCCCCTGTTTCTGGAGGTGGCCGCTATCGATCTGGACAAGCACCTGCCGACCATCTGCCAGTACTGGTACAAGATGCTGCTGGGCGAGAGTGACTACCAGCGCCACATGATGGCAAAACACCGGGCACTGGATGACAAGCAGCCCCTGACCGGTGAGCACCATGAACGCTGGTTGCAGCATTTCATGAATAATCTCGACGGCCGTTTCGCTGGGCCTTATACGGACCGGGCGCGGCATATTGCCTTCCGGGTGATGGATAATCTGTATGCGCAGCTGAACAAAAGACGCGAGTGGAAAGTGTAAGGTTCAAAGTGGAAACGCGGTTGATGTTCGTTGCCAAAAGGATAGCAGGGTGGCCGCGCTTCATTGCAGACAGAGATTTTACGAAGCTCCTACCCCCCGTGTTTCCTGAAAGCGCTTGAGCGCGGCCTTTGCCCTTGTTGTCAGGCAAGGCCGTCACCGCCTTTCCACTTTGAACTTTCCACTGATCTTCTACCCGATCACTCCTTCCGCCTTCAACGCCGCAAACTCCTCGTCACTGAGCCCCAATTCCTCGCGTAATACCGCGTCGTTATGACTGCCTACCGCGCCGCCGGGCCAGCGGGTTTCGCCAGGGGTGTCTGCCAGTCGCGGGGTGATGGCGGGTACCTTGAGCGGCTTGCCGTTGATCTCCACCTGCTGGAACAGGCCGCGTGCCTGGAAATGGGGGTCGTTGAACATGTCGGCCACGGAGTAGATGGGACCAGATGGGACCCGTGCTTCTTCCAGCAGAGTCAGTACTTGCTCGCTGGGCAGGCTGCGACACCAGCTGTCCAGGGCCGTGTCGATCTCGGCCTCGTGTTCCACTCGACCGGCGTTGCTGGCCATGGCCGGGTTGTTTGCCATATCCGGGCGGCCGGCGGTGGTCATCAGGCGTTTGAAGATGGAATCGCCATTACCACCGATGACCACGAACTTGCCGTCGGCACAGCGGTAGGTATTGGTGGGGACGATGCCAGTGACGGTGGAGCCCGCTGGTTCGCGGATCACCCCGGCGCCATCGAATTCCGGAATTACACCCTCCAGAAGATTGAAGACCGATTCATACAGGGCCACATCCACAACCTGGCCCTTGTCACTTTTCTGGCGCTCGAACAGGGCCAGCAGAATACCCAGAGCCGCATGCAGGCCGGCGATGGTATCGCCCAGGGACAGGTTGGGGCGCACCGGGCGCTCGCCGGGGAAACCATTCACGTAACGCAGTCCGCCGATGCCCTCACAGACCGACGCATAGCCGGGTTTGCTGGCGTAGGGACCGGTCTGGCCGTAGCCGGAAATACGGGTGTAGATCAGGCCGGGGTTGTCCTCGGCAAAACTATCCGGGCCCAGCCCCCAGTTTTCCATGGTGCCGGGCCGGAAGTTCTCGATCACCACGTCGGCGTTACTCATCAGCTTGCGTACCAGCGCTTTGCCCTGATCGGATTTCAGATCCAGGGTCACGGATTTCTTGTTGCGCCCCAGACTGCGCCACCAGTAGGAGGTGCCGTCTTCATCCAGCTTGCGCCAGCCACGAATGGGGTCGCCACCGGGGGGCTCCACCTTCACCACATCGGCACCGAAATAGGCCAGCAGGGTGCCGGTAAAGGGGCCTGCCAGCAGCTGGCCAAGCTCAATAACACGGACACCGTCCAACGGCAGGCGGCGGGATGAGAGTTCGGGCATGGGATCTCCGTAGGTTGCGGTTTGCTGGGCCACAAGCCTAGCGGATTGGGTTGCGCAGTGGCAGTGCCTGAAATGCTCGAAACCGATTGCCTGGGGTCGGGGGTAGGGAAAGATCAGAGCGAGTAACGAGGTACGAGTTTCGAAATGCAAAACCAGGTGGCCTTTCGCAACTCGTACCTCGCTTATCGTCACTGGATATTCGCGGTCGAACGACCGCTCCCACGGGGTGGTTGTCCGGCCGGAGATTTTGCCTGTCTGCCCGCAGGCTATACAATCCGCAGCCTATTATAAGGAAAGCCCATGACCCCGGAACGCTATCGTCGCATCTGCGACACCCTGGACCGCCGCCAGCCTGATCTCACCGTGATCATGGATGGTGTCCACAAGCCCCACAATATCGCTGCCATTGTGCGCACCTGCGATGCGGTGGGAATTCTCGATGTGCATGCCATCCTGCCGAACAATCGGGCGCGCATGGCTGCCGGCACCGCCATGGGCTCCCAGCGCTGGGTGAAGGTACACAAGCGTGACGAGAGCATTAGTGTGATTCGCGAATTACAGGGGCAGGGTGTGCAGGTGCTGGCGGCCCATTTGTCTGACACCGCAGTGCCGTATCGTGAAGTGGATTACACCCGGCCTACTGCGTTGCTGCTAGGCACCGAAAAGTTCGGCGTCAGTGATGAAGTGGCGGCGGCGGTGGACCAGCATGTGATCATCCCGATGATGGGCATGGTGGAATCCTTTAACGTGAGCGTGGCGGCGGCCATTATTCTGGCAGAAGCCTGTGAGCAACGTCGCGCCAAAGGGTTTTATGATCAGCCACGGATTGATCCGGCTCGCTACCATGAGCTGTTGTTCCGCTGGGGCCACCAGAAAATCGCCCGCCTTTGCGATGCCGGGGGCATTCCCTACCCAGAGCTGGACGAAGAAGGGCAGGTGAAGGACAGTGCCGCCCTCACGGCACTGTTGCGACAGCAGCACTCACCGGACCCAGAGAGCTAGCCTTGGGCGCATGGCTCACCTGCCAATGGAAGTCGGCAGCGCCGCCTTGGCCCACCCAGGCCGGGAACCATAGGGTATTGTCCATGGTGGCGTAGCGTAGGCGGGCGATATCGATGTCCCGCTCCTCTGCCAGTTCAACCATGCGCTGCAACACCTTGCCATGGTGCACCTGATCCACTTCCTTAATGGTGTCCAGCATGGCCTGGCGCATCAGGCTGTTGAAATCATCACGGGCAATGCCGGAAAAATTCATCCGGTTAAGGTCAGCCAGAAAGGCATCGGCCAGAGCCGCTACTGATGTAAAGCGACCTTCCTTCTTCAGTTCTCGCAAGCGCTGGTTGACCACCTCGTCGTATTTCTCGAAGGCGCCATCCTTCTCGGCTTCAGCCAATGCCAGAATGGCTTCGCCCAGGCTGTCCATGTCCAGATAATCCAGTTTGGGGATGGCGCCAAGCAGATCAATCACCGTGCGTGGCATCCCCTCACTTTCAAAGCCCAGTCGTGGGGTAGCGCCCGGGTGGCGTTCATAATGGGTGGTGCTTGCCCTGTCGTCCTCGTAGAACATGTTCATGGTCACGCCATTGAGAAAGGCATCGAACAACCCATCGGGAACCACAGGCATATGGTTGCTGAAGAACATTTCCCAGCCCTGGTTGGAATCCATATGCAGCCAGTCACCGGGTAACCGGGTAGCGCCCAGGGTGTGCTCGAAATCGTTCATCTCTCCATCGACGGTACCGTACTGGCCCTTGCCATAGACGGAATCATAGGTGACGCGGGCGCCGTCCAGGTTATGAAAGTCGATGGCGAAATGGATTCGGGGTTCGCGCAGGAACATCAGGAAAAACTTCAGCACTTTGACGCTGCCGATGGCAAAGCGGGAAGGAATGGTCACCGACTGTTCGTAAAAATCCACCTGGAATTTCTGACTGAAAAAGGTCGGTAGATAGGCGTACCAGATGCGTGCCTTGACCAGAATCGAGGCTCTGACCGCGCCATCCTTGACGGCAATAGGGGTGGCCTTGATGTTCTTGCGAGTATCCAGATCCACGCGCAGGTTCTGGTTGAAAATACCCGTGCTGATGTTGACGTAAATGTTGTCGATGACATTCTCATCCTTGTGTGGACCAAGCCGTGGTGACATGCCCTTGATCTGGGTGAAATCCTTGGGCTCGTAGTCCATCTGCATCAGCGTGGTTTCAATGCGCCCGTTTTCCAAGTCCGCTTTGACGTAGTCCGCACGGGAGCGCTCGCTGTTATTGCGCACCAGGTAAATATAGCGGGGTTGATTTCGTGGAGAGTCCAGACGGATTTCCTCCAGCATGCTGCCTGTTTTGAGTTCATGTTGCTGTGGATCAAAACGGTCCCAGCCGCCATCACGGAACATGAAAGCCAGCTCGTCGAAATCATCAAAAATACCCGGCTCGCCCTCCGGTTTATGGTCGTTGTAGCCATCGATCCAGATCAGGCCGGTCTTGTCGAACTCGTCGATCTGGAAAGGAATCGGAATCAGTTTTCCCGCGCGCACGGCCATCAGTGACAGCTCATCAGTGGGAATGCCGTTATGGTCCGCCAGCTCGAAGCCCTTCATCTCCATGGGGTAGAGGTAGGTGAACTGGGTGGTATCCAGGGCCTTGAGAGTGCGATCCAGCTGGTCGGTGGAAATATTGCGCAGGCCGGAGGCCCAGCGGCCCATGGCGCTGGGATCCGCCTTGTAGAAATCCAGGAAATGCTCAAAGTAGGGATCGGGGACGCCCTCGGTCCAGATTTCCCGTGCCTGTAACGGGCTCACCAGAGTGAGAAAAAGGGCGGTGAGACCGATCCATGCCTGTCTGCCGGTCATTTTGTTATTCTCTTGGACGATTTGGATTGGCGAAACAAGGCCCTAGGGTATGACAAGCAACCACGAAAGAGTAGGCCTTGACGCCTTACACGAGCGGCTCCATCGCGTATTGCCGGCAGTGTCTTTGCGCTGCCAGGTATTGCCGAAGACACCACAAATCCGACTATGGCTGCTGGATGAGTTGTTCCCCGAGCAGGCATTGGACCCGCAAATCGTCAACGCGATCATGGAAGAACCGCCGTACTGGTCGTTTTGCTGGGCGTCCGGCCAGGTGCTGGCAGAGTTTCTGCTCACGCATCCCGAGTGGGTGCAGGGGCGCTGTGTGGTGGATGTGGGGCCGGGCTCCGGGGTGGTTGCCATTGCCGCCGCCCTGGCAGGGGCTGCACGGGTGATTGCCTGCGATCTGGATCAGGATGCGCTGACCGCTACCGCTCTCAATGCAGCAGAAAACCGGGTGGAGATCGAACTGAGCCAGGATCTGGGCAGTGCGCTGGTTGCGGCCGATCTGGTGACCGCAGCAGACATTCTCTACGACCGGGAGAACCTGCCATTGCTGGCCCGCTTCCAGCAGGCGCCCCGGGTGCTGCTGGCCGATTCCCGGGTGCCGGACCTGGATCCGCCCGGGTACCAGCTACTGGGGCAGTGGCAGTCCTGTACCTGGCCGGATTTGGGGGAATCCAGCGAGTACAACGGCGTGAGAGTGTTTGCCTCGGAACCGTCGCCCTGAAGCAATGTCAGAAAAGCTGTACGGCGTTGCTATCCGCTCCGAGTAGCCGCTGCATTCGCTGTAGGGTGGTGGGAAGGCCTCCACCGGCGATATCCGTTTTGATTGTTTTCTCAGCACAGGAGGAACGACGTTGTTGAATACCAAAAAACCGCTGCAACCCATTGTCTGGATGCTGGCACTGTGTGCCATCGTTTTGTCGCCAGCACAGGCGGCGTTGCCATCCGCCACGAGTGACGGCCAGGCGCTGCCATCGCTGGCGCCAATGCTGGAAGAAACGTCGCCGGCGGTGGTCAATATCGCTATCGAAACGCGGATTCGCACCGCCCGAAATCCGCTGATGGAAGATCCTTTCTTTCGCCGTTTCTTCAACATTCCCGAGCAGCAACAACGTGAGCGTCGTGCAGCCAGTGCCGGTTCCGGCGTGATTGTGGATGCCCAGGGGGGGTATGTGCTGACCAATGCTCATGTGGTGAAGAATGCGGATTCCATCGAGGTCACCCTCACCGATGGCCGTGAGCTGTCAGCGGAGCTGGTGGGCACTGACGAGGAAGTGGATCTGGCGGTGCTCAAACTGGAATCCGCCGACGATCTCACCCAGATTGCCATCGCCGATTCCACCGGCTTGCGGGTAGGCGATTTTGTGGTGGCCATCGGTAATCCCTTCGGACTGGGGCAGACCGTTACCAGTGGTATTGTCTCTGCGCTGGGCCGAACCGGCCTGGGAATTGAAGGTTATGAAAGCTTTATCCAGACGGATGCGTCCATCAATCCAGGCAACTCTGGTGGCGCCCTGGTGAACTTGCGTGGCCAACTGGTGGGCATCAATACCGCCATCATCGCTCCCGCCGGCGGCAATGTGGGTATCGGTTTTGCCATTCCCACGGAAATGGCCGAGAACGTGATGCACCAGCTAATCGAGCATGGCGAAGTACGCCGTGGTGTATTGGGTGTCACCGTTCAGGATCTTACCGCCGAGCTGGCTGAAGCCTTCGGTGTTCAGCGAAAGAACGGGGTAGTGATCACCCAGGTAATGGAAGAAAGCGCGGCGGAAAAAGCCGGCATTAAAAGTGGCGACGTGGTGATTGCCGTGGATGGTCGCCCTGTCAAGCGGGCGGCGGATTTACGTAACAAGGTCGGCATGGCACCGGTGGGCGAGAAAGTGAAGCTGACGGTTCTGCGCGATGGCAAACAGCGGGAAATGACAGCGATCATCAGCGAGTCGTCCCAGCAGGCATCCAGCGGTGAATCCGTGTCCAAATACCTGGAAGGTGCCAGCCTGCGGGACTTGCGCAAAGGTGAGCTGCAGCACGCGGATAGCGGCGTACTGGTGGACGATGTGAAACAGGGCTCTCCCGCCTGGCGGGCCGGGTTGCGTCGTGGCGATGTGATCATCAACGCCAACCGTCAGGATGTGGTGAACACGGCGGAACTACGCAATGCCATCGGCGACAAGGACGGTACTTTGTTATTGCGGGTGAATCGCAATGGGGGTGTGTTCTTTGTGGTGATCCGCTGATTCGGTTGCGTTGAAAGTGCAACGTTGAAAGTGGAAAAGCGCGGGCGAGTCTGGTGTTTAAAATTGCCAGGCTGTGCCCGCGTTTCATTTCTGCGTGGTTGATGGTCTTGGGAACCGTCGTCTCACTCTTCAAATGTCCCATGCCGTCCGGCGCCTTGCCGGAAACGTTCGGCGCCACCAATCGCTTCTTCAAACACCACCGGGTAGCCGCCGGCGCCTTCCTGGCGCAGGGCGTCCTCCTGTGGCAGGTCCCACTGTCGGTAGGCAGAAAGCCGGTCGGCCTGCAGGCATTGCTGTGGGAAGGCGGCGATTTGTCGGGCCAGGGTGATGGCTTCATCCAGTGCCGTGCCGTCGGCGACCACCCGGTTGGCCAGTCCGATCTGCAGAGCTTCATCGGCCGCCACCGGCCTCCCGGTCAGAATCAGATCCATGGCCCGGCTGTGGCCGATTAGACGAGGCAGACGTACGGTGCCGCCGTCGATCAGAGGGACGCCCCAGCGTCGACAGAAGACGCCGAAAGTAGCGGATGCTTCCGCCACTCTCAAGTCACACAGCAATGCCAATTCCAGGCCGCCGGCCACCGCAAAACCGCTCACGGCAGCAATCACCGGTTTGCTCATGAGCATGCGGCTGGGGCCCATGGGGCCGGGGCCGCTACCTGTCTCTTCGATTTCATTACGTCGTTGCGGATCGGACAGGGCGGATAGATCCGCGCCGGCACAGAAGTTGCCGCCGGCACCGGTGAGGATGGCCACTTTCAAGGCCGGGTCCTGCTCAAAAGCTTCAAAAGCTGCACGCAGGGCATCAGCGGTGGGACGATCCACCGCATTGCGCTTTTCGGGGCGATTCAGGGTGATGATGAAAAGGTCGTCGCGGGTCTCGGTGATTACCAGTTGTTGCGTCACAGTGTTATCCGTTATCTGCCGTTTCCCGCATCTAACCATAAATGAAACCGGGAAGGGGAGCGGTGTGTTCCGCTCCGTCCCGGTCCCGGTTAGTACGCCAGAGTGAAACGTTGACGCTCATGCTCTGGCTGCTCGACTTCATCCAGCATGGCTACGGCGAAGTCCTGTACCGAAATCCGGCTGTTGCCTTCGCTGTCCACTACCAGATCATCCTTGCCCAGGCGGAACTCGCCGGTACGTTCACCGGGAAAAATCTCTGCGGCGGGAGACAGCATGGTCCAGTTCAGTGTTGTCTCTGCCTTGAGAAGGTCCAGCGCATCCTGAGCGCCGAGGGCGGTGGGTTTATACTCCTCCGGAAAGTCGGGGGTATCGATCAGCAGGGTATCGTCTGCTACCCGCAGGGAACCGGCGCCACCCACCATTACCAGGCGCGGCACCCGGGCACGGTTGCTGGCGGCCATGATGGATTTTACGCCCTGCACGTAATAGCCACGAATATCGTCCTGGGCGTGGCCGCTGAAGGCGCTGACAGCCACATCCGCCCCGGCGAGCGCCTCAGTCAGTTGCGCGGTGTTCTGTACATCCACCTGTTCCACGGCCAGGTTGCTGGCGGTGGCATTTAATTTGCCCGGCTGACTGACAAGGGCGGTCACTTGATGACCGCGACGCAGGGCTTCTTCACGCAGGGCAGAACCGATAAAACCGCTGGCACC
>NZ_JBNPEC010000064.1:0-4756 GCF_051117345.1 Alcanivorax sp. | reverse complement strand
GTCACTCAGCTGGCGGTGGACTACCGCATGCAGTTCAAGAAGGATGTCGTGATCGACCTGATCTGCTATCGCCGTCTGGGTCATAACGAGGCGGATGAGCCATCTTCCACCCAGCCGTTGATGTACAAGAAGATCAAGTCCCACCCGACTACGCGAACGCTTTATGCGGAGCGTCTGGTCAGTGAGGGCGTGGTCAGTGAGCAGGCAGCACAGAAAACTGCTGACGATTACCGCAACATGCTGGATGCGGGTGACCACGTGGTGAAGTCCCTGGTCCGCGAACCCAACAAGTCCCTGTTCGTGGACTGGTCCCCCTACATCGGCCACCAAGTGGAAGATGACTGGGATACCAGCTATCCGCTGAAAAAGCTGCAGGATCTTGCCACTCGCCTGGAAACACCGCCTGAAGGCCTTGTGGTCCAGCGTCAGGTAAAAAAGATTCTCGAAGATCGCCGCAAGATGACCGCCGGTGCCTTGCCGTTGAACTGGGGGTACGGGGAAACCCTGGCCTACGCCACCCTGATCGATCAAGGCTTCCATGTGCGTCTCACCGGGCAGGATTCCGGCCGTGGCACGTTCTCGCACCGTCATTCGGTGCTGCACAACCAGAAAGACGGTGAGCAGTATGTGCCGCTGCAGCATCTCTATGAGGGTCAGCCACGTTTCGACATTTACGATTCGTTGCTCTCGGAAGAGGCAGTGCTGGGCTACGAGTACGGTTATGCCACTACCACGCCCAAGACGCTGGTGATCTGGGAAGCCCAGTTCGGTGACTTTGCCAACGGCGCCCAGGTGGTGATCGATCAGTTCATCTCCTCCGGGGAAGCCAAGTGGGGCCGCCTGTGTGGGCTGACCATGCTGTTGCCCCATGGTTATGAAGGGCAGGGCCCGGAGCACTCCTCCGCCCGCCTGGAACGTTTCCTGCAGCTGTGTGCCGAGCACAACATGCAGATCTGCGTGCCCAGCACCCCGGCCCAGATTTATCACTTGTTGCGCCGCCAGGCGGTGCGCCCGCTGCGCAAGCCATTGGTGATCATGAGTCCCAAGAGTTTGCTGCGGCATAAAAAAGCGATTTCCACCCTGGAAGATCTGGCTGACGGCATTTTCCGTACCGTGGTGGATGATCCGGCAGAGCTGGATCGCGACAAGGTGAAGCGGGTAGTGATGTGCTCCGGCAAGGTGTACTACGACTTGCTTGAGAAGCGGGATAGTGACGAGTTGATCGACACTGCGCTGATCCGCGTCGAGCAGCTCTATCCGTTCCCGGAGCAGCGCTTGCAGGAAGTGCTGGAGGGGTACCCCCATCTGGAGACCCTGGTGTGGTGTCAGGAAGAGCCGATGAACCAGGGCGCCTGGTATTGCTCGCAGCACCATATGTATCGGGTGGCCCGTGAGGTCGGAGACCTGCGGGTGCATTACGCTGGCCGTGATATGGCTGCCGCGCCGGCAGCTGGCTCCATGGCCCTTCATGTGGAACAACAGCAGCGTCTGGTCCAGGACGCCCTCGAGATCAAGTAGATAAGGATTAGGCATGGCGACTGATATCAAAGCTCCGCAGTTTCCCGAATCAGTAGCGGACGGCACCGTAGCCACCTGGCACAAACAGGAAGGCGAAGCGGTCAAGCGTGATGAGCTGCTGGTGGACATCGAAACCGACAAGGTGGTGCTGGAAGTAGTGGCACCGGCTGACGGTGTAGTCAGCAAGATTCTCGCCGCGGAAGGCGACACCGTTGAGAGCCAGCAGGTGCTGGGTCATTTCGAAGAGGGTGCCAGTGGTTCAGCACCGTCCGGTGGTGACAAGGCGGAAGCGGCTCCCGAGCAGAAGAAAGAGGAACCGGCAGAAGAAAAGGCACAAGCCAGTGACGCCGCCAGTGATGACGACAGTGCGTCGGATCAGGCCGGTCCGGCCGCACGCAAGCTGATGACCGAGCATGGCGTTGCTGCCTCTCAGGTGACCGGCACCGGCAAGGGTGGCCGTATTACCAAGGCGGACGTGGAAAAAACCATCAACACCAAGGAGGAGAAGCGGGCCAGTCAGCCGGCACCACAGCAGCCTGCCACTCTGGATGTGCCGGCAACGCCGGGTGAGCGTGAAGAGCGTCGGGTTCCCATGACCCGTCTGCGCAAGCGTATCGCTGAACGACTGGTGTCTGCCCAGCAGAATTCCGCCATGTTGACCACCTTCAATGAGGTCAACATGAAACCGATCATGGATATGCGCAAGCATTACCAGCCGGAATTCGAAAAGGCCCATAACGTGCGCCTGGGCTTCATGGGTTTCTTCACTCGTGCCTGTGTGGAAGCGCTAAAACGCTACCCGGCGGTGAATGCGTCCATCGATGGTGACGACGTGGTTTACCACGGCTACTACGATGTGGGGGTGGCGGTGTCCACCGAGCGTGGTCTGGTGGTCCCGGTGATTCGCGATGCGGATCAGCGCGGTCTGGCGGAAGTGGAATCGCAGATTATCGAGTACGGCCAGAAAGCCCAGAAGGGCAAGCTGTCCATCGAGGAAATGACCGGCGGCACCTTCACCATTTCCAATGGCGGGGTATTCGGATCGCTGATTTCCACACCGATCCTCAACCCGCCGCAGACGGCCATTCTCGGCATGCACAAAATCCAGGAACGCCCGATGGCGGTGGATGGCAAGGTGGAAATCCTGCCGATGATGTACCTGGCGCTGTCCTACGACCACCGCTTGATCGATGGCAAGGAAGCGGTGCAGTTCCTGGTGGCGGTGAAGAACTTTATCGAAGATCCGGCGCGTTTGCTGCTGGATATCTGAATGTATGCCTGCACGCATCACGTTGGCACGCAACCACGCTAAGGGCGTGCCAGCGTGTTTCGTGAAGCGTGCCAGCGATTGAAGGAATAGATCATGGCTGACAAGTACGACGTCATTGTCATCGGTGGTGGGCCCGGCGGTTATGTGGCTGCCATCCGTTGTGCGCAACTGGGTTTCAACACGGCCTGCATCGAGAAACGCATCAACAAACAGGACGAACCGGCACTGGGTGGCACCTGCCTGAATGTGGGCTGTATCCCGTCCAAGGCCCTGCTGGATTCTTCCTGGAAGTATCACGAAGCGCAGAGCTCCCTGGCGGACCATGGCATCAAGCTGGGTGACGTAAGCCTGGACCTGGATACCATGCACAAGCGCAAGGACACCATCGTCCGCAACCTGACCGGCGGCATCGCTCAGCTCTTCAAGGCCAACAAGGTCACCTGGCTGCAGGGCAGTGGGCAGTTGAAGAGCGGCAAGCAGGTGGAATTCTCCCCCCTGGAAGGCGATGCGCAGACCCTGCAGGCCGAGCACATTATTCTGGCTGCGGGTTCCGTGCCGGTGGAGATTCCGCCGACCCCGATTGATCAGAAGATTATCGTCGACTCTACCGGCGCGCTGGATCTCCCCGAAGTGCCCAAGCGTCTCGGTGTGATTGGTGCCGGTGTGATCGGGCTGGAACTGGGTAGTGTCTGGGCCCGGCTTGGCAGCGAAGTGGTGGTGCTGGAAGCCGTGGACACCTTCCTGCCGACGGTGGATCAGCAGATCGCCAAGGATGCCAAGAAACAGTTCAGCAAGCAGGGCATGGATATCCGTCTTGGCGCCCGGGTTACCGGCTCCGAGATGAAGAAGAATCAGGTCG
The DNA here is from genome assembly GCF_051117345.1 of Alcanivorax sp. Lineage (GTDB taxonomy): Bacteria > Pseudomonadota > Gammaproteobacteria > Pseudomonadales > Alcanivoracaceae > Alcanivorax. Next base: position 1,109 of record NZ_JBNPEC010000064.1, on the reverse strand, counting down.
TGGTGAGTTTCACCGACAAGGACGGCGACCAGCAGGAGACCTTCGACCGCTTGATCGTGGCCGTGGGCCGCCGTCCCTACACCGAAGGCCTGCTCAGTCAGGATGCCGGGGTCAGTCTGGATGAGCGTAATTTCGTTTATGTAGACAACCAGTGCCGTACCGATGTGCCCGGCGTTTACGCCATTGGCGATCTGGTGCGTGGCCCGGCACTGGCTCACAAGGCCATCGAGGAAGGTGTGATGGTGGCCGAGGTGATTGCCGGCGAGCATACCCAGGTTAACTACGATGCCGTCCCCGGGGTGATCTATACCCACCCGGAAGTGGCCTGGGTGGGAAAGACCGAAGAAGAGGTCAAGGAATCCGGTGAAGCCTACAAGACCGGTGCGGTGCCTTTTGCGGCCAACGGTCGTGCCATGGCAGCCGGCGAGACCGGGGGTATGGTGAAGTTTGTGGCCGATGAGAAAACCGACCGCATTCTCGGCATGCACGTGGTGGGCCCACAGGCTTCCGAGTTGATTCAGCAAGGTGTGGTGGCGATGGAATTCGGCGCCACCATAGAAGATTTGCAACTGATGGTGTTCGGTCATCCGAGCCTGTCGGAAACCGTTCATGAAGCCGCCCTGGCCGTGGATTACAAGGCAATCCATGTGACGCAGCGTCGGCGCAAGAAATAACGCCGCAGAACGGTCGCGAAGTGACGGCGTCCACACGGGCGCCACTCATTCATTGATATGGAAGTATTGGCATGAATCTCCATGAATATCAGTCAAAGCAGCTTTTTGCTGATTATGGTCTGCCAGTTTCTATCGGTTTCGCCTGCGATACTCCGGAAGAGGTCGCAGCCAAAACCAAAGAAATTGGTGGTGAAAAGTGGGTAGTAAAAGCCCAGGTACACGCCGGTGGCCGGGGTAAGGCCGGAGGCGTGAAGCTGGTGAACAGCCCGGAAGAAGCGGCGGAGTTTGCCAAGAAGTGGCTGGGTAAAAACCTGGTGACGTTCCAGACCGATGAGCATGGTCAGCCGGTGTCCAAGATCCTGGTGGAAACCTGCCACGACATCGCACAGGAACTGTACCTGAGGTCGGTGTTTGACCGTGCTTCCCGGCGGGTTG
>NZ_JBNPEC010000018.1:0-4770 GCF_051117345.1 Alcanivorax sp. | reverse complement strand
CCACCCGCATCTATGGCAAACCCCTGCTGAAACTGATCGCGACGGTGCCGGTACATGCCCTGGCACACATCCCCGGCGGCGGCCTGCCGGAAAACCTGCCCCGGGTGATGCCAGAAAACACCCGTGCAGTTATCGACACCCGTAGCTGGGAATTCCCCGCCGTATTCAAGTGGTTGCAGCAAGAAGGCCAGGTCCCGGCTTTCGAGATGTACCGCACTTTTAACTGTGGTGTCGGCATGGTCATCGCCGTCCCGGCGGATCAGGTGGATGCCACCCTGGCATTGATGGAAGCCGAAGGCGAAGTCGCCTTCCTGATGGGTGAAATCCAGGCCGGCGAAGGGGAGCCGGAAGTGGTACTGGAAGGCTTGGCAGAGTGACGCACCGCCTTGCTGTTCTGATCAGCGGCTCCGGTACCAATCTGCAGGCCATCATGGCGGCTATTGATAGTGGCCGCCTGGATGCAGAGATCGCAGTGGTACTGTCCAACCGTGCCGATGCCGGTGGCCTGAGCCGTGCCCAGCATGCCGGCATTGCCACCGAAGTACTGGATCATCGCCAGTACGACAGCCGGGAAGCATTCGACCAGGCAATGATCACCACCCTGGACCGTTACCAGCCCGGCACGGTGGTCCTGGCCGGGTTCATGCGCATTCTCTCTGCGCTGTTTGTTCGCCACTATGCCGGCCAACTGATCAACATCCATCCCTCTCTATTGCCCAAGTACCGCGGGCTCCACACCCATGCCCGCGCTCTGGAAGCCGGCGATCAACAGCATGGCTGCTCCATCCATTTCGTCACCGAAGAACTGGATGGCGGCCCGCTGATCGCCCAGGCCCCGCTGGAGGTCCTTGCGAACGATACCGTTGATTCCTTGTCCAAACGCGTACAACAACGCGAACACCTGCTTTATCCTCTGGTGTTGCAATGGCGTGCTGAACAGCGCCTGGAACTGAATCAAAACGGAGTCATGCTGGATGGCAAACCTCTCCCCGAACAGGGGTTTCAACTGGTCTAGCAGTCTGTTGCTGACATTGGCCCTGGTGGCTCCGGCCAGCCATGCCGAGCCACCGGTTGCGCCTTTTTCTCTGGATTACAGCCTGAAGAGTGAAGGCATTCCTTTCACCGTTACGGCCACACGCACCCTGAAACCCATGCAGGATGGCCTATGGAAAATGGAAGTGCAGGCCAAAAACTGGCTGGGGGAAATCCGCGAAACCACCCTGTTCGACTGGCAAAAATGTATTCCCGAAAGCACGTTCTATGGCTACTACCGTCGTGGCCTGGGACGGGTCAAGGAAGCCAAACTGCATCTGGACCGGGAGACCGGGGTCGCCGCCAGTGAACGCACGGACAAACCAACCCGTAATTACCCGATTACAGATCAAGCCACGGACGAACTCTCCGTATCTCTGGCCCTGCAGTGTTCTCTTCAGGCTGGCCAGCGTGACATAAAATTGCAGGTTGCCGATGAACGTTCCATGGAAGCACACCGCTACCGTGTGGTAGGCGAGGAACAGCTGAATATTGACGGCAAGCAGGTGGAAACAGTAAAAGTACAACGCCAGCGCGGCACCAACAGCAAAAGACAGACCTACATGTGGTTTGCACCGCAGCATGATTATCTGCTTGTTCAACTGCTGCAGGAAAACAGTGATGGCGACCACGTGATGACGCTGCAATCTATGGAGGGAGACTAACGGTGCGACGGATCTTACTTGCCTTACTGGTGGCCGCCAGCAGCGTTGCTGGTGCCGAGCCGCTGGCACCTTTTGCGGCCGAATTCCGCATTTATGTGAACAAGCTGCCCACCCCGGTGAAGGCCGACCTGGTGCTGGAACCTGCCGAAGGCAAAGACTATTACCGCATGCTGCTGAAGGCCAAATCCTTCCTGCTTACCAACACCGAAGAGAGTTACTTCCACTGGCGCGACTGTCAGCCACGCACCACCCAGTATGTCCATGAATTCAAGGGATTTGGCCAACACCGTTACCACCACATGGATTTCCAGTGGAACCCACCCATGGTCCACAATGAATCCGAAGATGATCAGGAAAGCCTGGAAATTCCGGAAAACACTCTGGACGAGCTAACCATCCTGTTGCGCGGCCGCTGTGTATTTGCCACCGGTGACAAGGCCTACAAAGTCACCAGCGTCTACGGCGACAAGCTGCGTACCCATCATTTCGAGATCATCGACCGGGAAGTGATTGATACGCCCATGGGCGAAATCGACACCCTGCTGGTGGAAAAAAAGCGCGAAGGGGACAGCAAGGAGAAACGTCGCACCCTGTTCTGGGTGGCACCAAGCCTGGACTACATGGTGGTCAAGGCCAGGCACATTGAAAGCACCCTGCTAAAGGCTGAACTGATCATGATTGATTACGACGGCCCGGATCTGCCGCCGTTGTCCTAGGAACCTCTGCAGGAGCGGCGCTCCTGCAATATCAGGCCCGTGGCAGGGTGACGCCGCGCTGGCCCTGGTATTTCCCGCCCCGATCCATATAAGACGTTTCACACACCTCATCGGACTCGAAGAACAGCATCTGCGCCACACCTTCGTGGGCATAAATTTTTGCCGGCAGCGTGGTGGTGTTGGAAAACTCCAGGGTCACATGGCCCTCCCACTCCGGCTCCAGCGGCGTCACATTGACAATAATGCCGCAGCGGGCGTAGGTGGACTTGCCCAGACAGATGGTCAGCACATTACGGGGGATGCGGAAGTATTCCACAGTACGTGCCAGCGCAAAGGAATTAGGCGGAATAATGCAGTAGTCGCCTTTGATGTCCACGAAGCTGCGCTCATCGAAAGCCTTCGGGTCTACCGTGGCGGAGTGAATATTGGTGAACACCTTGAATTCATCCGCACAACGCACATCGTATCCGTAGCTGGACACACCGTAGGAAATCATTTTTTCGCCATTCTCATCCGCGCGGATCTGGCCGGCCTGAAAGGGCTCGATCATGCCATTCTCGGCGGCCATGCGGGTAATCCAGCGATCCGATTTAATCGTCATTGTTGCGCCTCAAAATTCCGGAGTGGTTGGCGTTCAAGCGCACAATGGTATAGACGCCGGACGCCGGACGCCAGATGTCAGGCGCTGTCAATCCAGCCCACGACATCTGGTGTTTATTCAATGCTGCGTCACCTTGGGAAATGCCCGCTTGCCAGCTTCCGTCAGTGACAATCTGGCCGCCAGACGACGGGCCGCCTGGCGGTACAGGCCGGTTTCCTCACTATCCGGGCAGGCCGCCACCACCGGTTGCCCACTGTCTGCCTGTTCGCGGATTCGCAGTGACAATGGCAGGGCCGCCAGCACTTCGGTGTGATACTCACTGGCCATCCTGTCGCCACCGCCCTGACCGAACACATGCTCCTGATGGCCACATTGGCTGCAGATATGCACCGCCATGTTCTCCACGATGCCCAGCACGCGGATATCCACCTTGCGGAACATCTCCACCCCCTTGATGGCATCCAGCAAGGCAATGTCCTGGGGCGTGGTAATAATCACCGCTCCGGCCACCGGTATTTTCTGGGCAAGGGTGAGCTGGATATCCCCGGTGCCCGGCGGCAGATCCACCAGCAGGTAATCCAGCTGATGCCAACGGGTCTGCTCCATCATTTGCACCAGAGCACCACTGGCTTTCGGACCCCGCCAGACCACCGGGGTCTGCTTGGTGGTCAGGTAGCCCATGGACATGGTCTGCAGACCATAGGCTTCCACCGGCACAAAGTACTTACCCTCCAGCACCTCCGGGCGGGTACCGTCTGGAAGCCCCAGCATCAGCGGCTGGCTGGGGCCGAATACGTCCGCATCCAGCAGCCCCACCCGGGCACCTTCGGCCTGTAAGGCCAATGCCAGATTCACCGCCGTAGTGGACTTGCCAACCCCCCCCTTGCCGGAGGCGATGGCGATCACATTGGCCACCTGATCCATGGCCGGCAAGCTGCTTTGAGCCCGATGAGGAATAATCTCTGCCGTCAGGTCCAGGGTCAGATCACGGTCTTCCAGCACCTCGCTCAAATGCTCCCGGATCTGTGTCACCAGGCGCTCGCGGATACCGTCAATCGGAAAACCAAGAACGATTCGGGCGTGGACGGTGCTGTCGTCCACGGTCAGTGATTCAATGGCATCCACAGACGTCAGGCTGACGCCCAGATCGTCGGGAATAAAACCGCCCAGTTGCTGTCGAATGCGTTGCTCGGCTGAACTCATGATGGCCTCCGTTTCGAGAGGTGCGATGATAGGGGCTAAGCCGTTAACAACCAAGCCACCTTCGCAGAAGTTATTCGTTGCACAAACACGAACCATGGGGTGGTTATCCCGCTGTAAATGCGCAAAATAGAATGCCGATTGCACGACAGTACAAGGAGAGTCCATGAAACGCATCACCGCCGCATCCCTGATCGCCCTGGGGGCATTGAGCCTGACGGCCTGCAACGATGCCCCCCATCTTATCAATCACGGGCCTGACAGCATCACCGTGTCCGGCAGTGGCGACATCGCAGCCCAACCGGATATTTTCCGCGTGGTAGCGACTGCCCGCGAACAGGGTGACGACATTGCTGCCATGAAATCCCTCGTCGACGACACTGTGGCCGACATGCTCGACCTGGTGGACGATCTGGATATTGAGGAAAAACAGGTCCGCGCCAGCGATCTGCACGTCCAGCCGCAATGGCAATACCAGCCGGAGCGTAAACTGGTCGGCCATCAGGTAAGCCGTGACGTGACCTTCCGCGCCAATGGCCTGGACACCTATACCCAA
>NZ_JBNPEC010000182.1:0-23743 GCF_051117345.1 Alcanivorax sp. | reverse complement strand
GGCGGACCTGAAAGAGCAGATCACCTTCGAGCTGATGCCCCGCGCCTTCACCCGCTCCCGTCGTACCTCCCTGTTGATCGACACCGAACGCAAGCGGGTAATGGTGGATGCCTCGTCCGCCAGCCGCGCGGAAGAGGTGGTGGCCTGCCTGCGCAAGGCCATCGGCACCCTACCGGTGGCCTATCCGGCCCCCAACTCCGCCCCTTACACCAGCTTCAGCAACTGGCTGAAAGACACCAAGCTGCTGCCGGAAGGCTTCACCCTGGGGGATCGTTGCGAGCTGAAAGGCACCAAAGACGAAGGCGCTGCGGTGAAGTTCACCGCCGTGGATCTGGGTCAGGAAGAAATCCTCGCCCATCTGGAGACCGGCATGGTGGCGACGCGCATCAACCTGGCGTGGCAGGATTCCCTGGAGCTGGATATCAACGATAAGCTGGAGATCAAACGCATCAAGGCGCTGGATCTGCTGCAGGAAAATATCGACGCCATGGACGCAGACGATGCGGTGGCAGAACTGCAGGCGCGCATCAGCCTGCAGGGCAATGTACTGCGTGAAGCGCTGGATGGGTTGTTCGGGTATTTCGAGGTGAATCCGGCGTAACAGCAGCTACAAGCTTCAAGCTACAACGCGAATCACTGTCACCCTGTTGTCGAACGTTTCACCCGCGCCCCAGAGTTCGGGCGCGGGCAAAGCCTTTCCGTAAAGAAGCCCTCAATCGCGTTGCAGCTTGTAGCTTGCTTCCCCCAACGTAGTGTCAGAATGACCTGCCGCCAGAGGCGTTCCCCCTGTCGTTGCTTAATCATCAATGTCCTTGTCGTCTTCCTGGTCCTTGTCCAGTTTGACGATGGACCCTTCATCGCAGTCCGGGGAGTGGGTGAAGGTCTGTGTCACATCCAGATAGCCCAGATGCGACAGGGTGCGGCGACCCAGCAACACTGGATAGATCATATCCGAGCGGTCGTTCAGGGTGAATTGCTCTTCATAGACGGTGTTGCCCATGCACAGATTCATCAACACTACCGGGCGACGATCAGCACCGCCGGCACCGCGGATCAGTACTTTGCGGTAGCGGGGTTTCTCGAAGGTTTTTTCCATCTTTTTACCGCTGGCTTCATCGCGCACGTCCACGGTAAAGCGCACCCAGTTATCGCCATCTTTTTCAAAAATTTCCACATCCGTGGCATGCAGTGACGAGGTCAGGGCGCCGCTGTCCAGCTTTGCCTTCAGCTCCACACCCCAGGGTTCCAGCGTGGTTTTTTCCACCCAGCCAAATACCGGGCGATCGGCGGCGACAGTCTGGCCGGCCAGCAGTAGCAGGGCGGGGAACAGGGCAAGTGTCAGGCGAGGCATGGCATCTCCTTGATGATTCATAGTCGAACAGTACGACCGGCAACGGGCCGTCCGGTTCCCCGGCTGTCCCGATCAGACCGGGCCGGGCTCGAACTGATACTTGTCCGGCTCGAACTTGCGGGTGCGCATCCAGTACTGGAACGTGAAGCTGGGCCATAGAGTACGGTTCTTGCCGAATTCGTCCAGATACCAGCTCTCACAGCCACCGGAAGACCATACCGCATCATCCAGTTGTGCCTGCAGGCGCCGGTTGAAGCCCGCCTGCACCTCCGGCTTCACATCCAGGGAGCCGCCGTTCTCACCAAGCAGTTTGTTCACCGCCTGCATCACGTAGTTCACCTGTGCCTCGATCATGAACACGATGGAGGTATGCCCCAGCCCGGTGTTGGGCCCCAGCAGCATAAAGAAATTGGGGAAGCCACTCACCGAGATACCCAGGTAGGCTTCCATGCCGGTCTCGTCCCAGGTCTCGCGGATTTCCTCGCCGCCCTTGCCGATGATCTGCATGGGGCCGATGGGGTCGGATACCTTGAAGCCGGTGCCGTAGATAATGCAGTCCACCTCGCGCTCCACACCCTGGCCATCGACAATGCTGTGGGCCTTCACTTCCTGAATGCCGTCGGTAAGCACTGCCACGTTGTCGCGGTTCAGAGCGGGGTAATATTCATCGGACATGAGGATGCGCTTGCAGCCGATGGTGTAGTCCGGGGTGACTTTCTTGCGCAGTTCCGGGTCCTTGATGTTGCGGCGGATAAAGTGGCGGCCATACAGCTCGGCCAGCTTCATGGCGCGCGGGTCCACCGCCAGGCCCAGCACCCGGCTTTCCATCCACCAGTAGATGCCACCCCGGAACAGTTTCTGTGTCACCGGCAGGGTCTTGAACAGCAGCTTCTCAATCTTGCTCATGCGCCGGTCCGGTTTGCTCAGTACCCAGGGCGGGGTGCGCTGGTAAAGATCCAGTTGCTCCACTTCCGGGGCAATGCGCGGCACAAACTGGATGGCACTGGCGCCGGTGCCGACCGCCGCCACGCGTTTGCCGGTCAGGTCGTAATCATGGTTCCAGCGGGCGGAGTGAAAAGCCTCGCCCTGAAAGTTCTCCACCCCCGGCAGTGTTGGATAGGCGGGGATACTCAGCGCGCCGATGCCGGAGACGAAAATCCGGGTGGTCAGCTCGGTGCCGTCATGGGTGGTCACATGCCAGATCTGGGTTTGCTCGTCGTACTCTGCCCGCTCCACCTCGCAATTGAAGCGCATATGCGGGGTCACCCCGAACTTGTCGGCGCAGCGTTTCAGGTAATCCCAGATTTCCTGCTGGGGAGCAAACATGCGCGACCAGCGTGGGTTGGGGGCAAAGGAATAGGAATACAGGTGGGAGGGCACATCGCAGGCGCAGCCCGGGTAGATATTGTCGCGCCAGGTGCCGCCGATATCGCCGGCTTTTTCCAGCACCACGAAATCATCGTAACCGGCTTCCTTGAGCTGGATCGCCATACACAGTCCGGAGAACCCGGCACCCACCACAATCACCTGATGGTCTGCCCGGGTAGCATTATTGTTTTTGCTCATTGTGCACCTCCCTGGTTGCTTTCATCATGGCCCAAGGCGTCTGGACGGGCCACCGCTGTTGCGCATTGCCAGCACACCGTTACCGACGATAAACAAAGCCGAAGCGCCATGACCCGGGCGCGCCGGCTGCCTGCGTCATGACCAAGGTGGTCACCGCCACGCCGGTTACGATGGGGGCAGAGAAACATGAGGAATTTGCGATGACAGACAAGCCATCCGCGCCCTCCCTGGGGCTGTTGCTGGGAGAAAGCCGGGCCATGCTGGCCTACGGGCGTTACCTGCTGCGGGGCCTGGGCCACCGTCAGCTCCCCGCCGGTCGCGGCCAGCCGGTGCTGGTGCTGCCCGGGTTCGGTGCCAGCGATGTCAGTACCCGGCCCCTGCGCCGGGGCCTGACCCGGCTGGGTTACAGCGTCTACGGCTGGGCCCAGGGCACCAACCTGGGCATGACCAGCAAGCGAAAGGGCTTGCTGGTCAGTCAGCTGCAGGCGATCCACACCCGTCACGGCCAGCCGGTGGCGCTGATCGGCTGGAGCCTAGGCGGCGTGTTTGCCCGCGAACTGGCACGGGCCTACCCGGACCGGGTCAGCCAGGTATTCACCCTGGGCAGCCCCATCAATGGTGACCCGGAAGCCAACAACGTCACCTCCCTGTTCAACCTCTTTAACCCCAAGCGGCCACCACCGGATCGTGAGGCCTTCGAAGCCCGTATCCCGGCGCCGCCGGTGCCCTGTACCGCCATTTTCACCAAACAGGACGGCATCGTGTCCTGGCAATGCAGCCAGGAAGAAGAGGGCCCACTCACCGACAACGTGGAAGTGCAGGGCACCCATGTGGGCCTGCCCTGGAACCCCCAGGTGCTGGCGGCCATCGCCGAACGCCTGGCCCGCTGCCCGGAGACCGGCAATGAGTGATCTGCAACCGGGCCGCTACCGGCACTTCAAGGGCAACGAATATCAGGTCATCGGCACCGCCACCCATTCCGAGACCGGCGACACCCTGGTGGTCTATCGCCCGCTCTACGGCGACCAGGCCCTGTGGGTGCGCCCCCTGGCCATGTTCACCGAAACGGTCGAGCGCGACGGCAAGGTCCAGCCGCGCTTCGCCCGCATCGGTGAATGAGTTGAAAGTCCAAAGTTGAAAGTTCAAACGCGAATCAATGGGGCTGCCACCGGATAATCGCCGTGCCCGCGATTCTGGACGTGGGCGCGCGGGCCTGGCCTGGCGGCATAACAGGGCCTGCCCCGCGCTTTTCCACTTTTAACTTTCAACTTTCAACTCCCCCGGATGCTACAATGGCCCCTCGATAGCGGAGCCCATTGCATGACCACTTTTGCCGACCTCAATTTGCACGAGCGCCTGATCAGGGCACTCGGTGAACTGGAAATCACCACCCCCACGCCTGTCCAGGCCTCAGCCATCCCCGAGGCCCTGGCCGGCCATGACCTGCGTGTGGTCGCCCGCACCGGCAGCGGCAAGACCGCCGCCTTCATGCTGCCCATGCTGCACCAGCTGATGCAGCACTCGCGGCCGCGTACCGACACCCGTGCCCTGATTCTGCTGCCCACCCGCGAGCTGGCCCAGCAGACTCTCAAGCAGGTGGAGGCGCTGGGGCGTTATACCTTTATCAAGGCGGAGCTGGTCACCGGTGGGGAAGACTTCAAGGTGCAGGCCGCAAAGATGCGCAAGAACCCGGAAATCCTCATCGGCACCCCGGGGCGCCTGATCGAACATCTGGAAGCCGGCAACCTGCGCCTGCAGGATCTGGAAATGCTGGTGCTGGACGAATCCGACCGCATGCTGGACATGGGCTTCAGCGACGACGTACTGCGCCTGGCCGCAGAATGCCGCGCCGAGCGTCAGACCCTGCTGTTCTCCGCCACCAGCGGCGGCAACGCCATGGAGAAAATGGTCGCCTCCACCCTGCGCGATCCCAAGTCCCTGATGCTGGATTCCGTGCGCGACCTGAACGAATCCGTGGTTCAGCAGGTGATCACCGCCGACGACGTGAAACACAAGGAACGGCTGGTGCAGTGGTTGCTGGCCAACGAGACCTACGACAAGGCCGTGGTCTTCACCAACACCCGTGAGCAGGCCGACCGTATGGGTGGCGTGCTGGTGGCTTCCAACCTGAAAGTGTTCGTCCTGCACGGCGAGAAAGACCAGAAAGACCGCAAACTGGCCATGGACCGCCTCAAGGCCGGCGCCGTGAAAGTGCTGGTCGCCACCGACGTGGCCGCCCGGGGCATCCACGTGGACGGCCTGGATCTGGTAATCAACTTCGACATGCCGCGCAGTGGCGACGAATACGTCCACCGCATCGGCCGCACCGGCCGGGTGGGCGGCGATGGCACCGCCATCTCCCTGATTGCCGCCCACGAATGGAACCTGATGGCAGGTATCCAGCGCTACCTGCGCCAGAACTTCGAATACCGCCTGATCGAAGCCCTGAAGGGCAACTTCCTTGGCCCGAAAAACCTCAAGTCCAACGGCAAGGCGGCTGGCAGCAAAAAGAAAAAAATGAAGAAGAAAGAGGACGCCAAAAAAGGCAAAAAGCCGGCCAGGAAAAAGCCGGTAGCGAAGAAAAATTCGCGCACTAACAAGCCAGCGGTGCCGGATACCAATAGTGGCTTTGCCACGGTTAAAAAACGGAAAACCCCCGGGCCGATTGACTAAAAGGCAGTGAATAGTTAATAGCGAAACCAAAAACGAAAATCTATGGACGTTGCGCTATTGTTTATTCCGGGTTCGTCGCCTTAGGGGCATAGGCTTTCTCTAAGCCTTCTTTGGCAAAGTCGAGAATTTATGTCTTTGGTTTTCAACGAAAGAGGCCGCGCTCAACATGATGGCGCGGCCTCTTTCGTTAAATTGTCACGGTGCTTTCTCACGCAACTATTAACTATTCACTGTTAACTATTAACTGCTTTTCACATCATTTTCCCAACCATCCCCAACGGCAAATGCCGCATGGCAAAGCCCAGAGGCCCCCAGGGCCAGCCTGGCACCGACGCATTCTTCGGCTCTTTTTCGATCGCTTTCACCAGTGCCTTGCAGCCGGTTTCCGTGTCCACCAGGAAAGGCGTGTTCTTCACCTTTTCGTTGATCTCGGAGCGGATAAACCCGGGGAAGATGGTGGTCACCTGGATCGGGGAATTCTGCAGTTCCACCTGCAACCCTTCCGCGAGCATTGCAGCGCCGGCCTTGGTGGCGGCGTAGGTGGTGAGGTTTTTCTTCATGCCGCGCATGGCGCTGATGGAGGAGATCATCACCAGGTGGCCGCTGTTCTGAGCGCGGAAAATTTCCATGGCCGCTTCGGTCTGGGCCAGGGCTGCCACGAAGTTGGTTTCCGCGGTCTGCCGGTTGGCGTAGAAATAGCCGGTGCCCAGGGGCTGGCCCTTGCCCATGCCGGCGTTGATGATGACGCGATCAATGCCTGCCAGCTCGGTGCGGAACGCATCGAACACCGCAAACACCTGATCGTAATCGTTCACATCCAGCGGCTTGATCAGCACGGTGATGCCCGGATGCTTTTCTTCCAGTTCGGCTTTCAATGCTTCCAGCCGATCCATGCGCCGGGCACACAACGCCAGGTTACGGCCCATGGCGGCAAACAACCGTGCCATCCCTTCGCCCAGCCCGGAGCTGGCACCGGTGATTAGAATATTCTTGCGTGTCGGCATTGTTATCCCCTTGCTAATGGCTGCTGTAGGAGGCACCGCTTGAGGTGCGAACCTCGCGAAGCGAGGCGACAACGTTTGTGTCGCTCGCCGATGTTTTCTGAAACCTGTCGAGCGTTGATATTCCTGATCGTCCTGCGGACGATTTCCACGCTGGCGCGCGGTTCGCGCCTCAAGAGGCGCTCCTACAGCAGCTTCGTAGAAATGTTGAGGTTATCAGGAGGTCGCTTCTACCGATAAGTGACCTGCTCGCTCGGCAGATGCAGATGCTCGTTCACCGAGACTAGCCGCAGCTTGCCGGCATTCACAAGCACGCGGGTCACACTGGTGTTGATCAGGGTGCGGTTCCAGGTGATCAGGGCCTCGTCGGTGAGGCCCATCAGCCGCTGGATGATCACGCTGATGGCGCCGCCGGAGGTGAACACCAGGGCGCTGTCGCCGCTGCTCAGGCTGTTGCCTAGGCTGTAGGTGCTGGCCAGCACCCGTTCGCGGAAGGCGGGCCAGCTTTCGCTGTAGTCGCCGTCGCCGGTTTGCCAGCGGCGCAGGGCCTGCTCGAAGCGGGCCTGGAATACCTTGCGCGGGTGCTCCTGTTGCGCCAGCCACTGGGTCAGTGCTGCCCGGTCGCTGGCCAGGGGCCAGTCCACCGCCAGCAACTCGCTGTGGTTGTATTCGTTGAAGCCGGTATCCGTGTGCCATTCCTTTGCCAGGCCCAGTTCGCCCAGGGTCGCTTCCGCGGTTTCCACGTGGCGGCGCATGGTGCCGCAAATGGAGCGGGGCACCCCCAGATCCTGATTCTGCAGGGCGCGGCCGAGAATCCGGCTCTGCTCCCAGCCCACATCGGACAGCTGATCGTAATCTTCCTTGCCGAAGCTGGCCTGGCCGTGGCGGATCAGGTAGATCACCGGCATCAGGCTTTCTCCGCTTTTTCCAGTTTACGCTGCATGCGCTCGGCGCCTTTCAGCATGATCCGGTTGAACACAAACGGCATAAAACGCTTCATCCAGTAAGCCCGACGACCGCTCTTGTGGGGCAGCAGGAAGAACTGCTGTTTGGCCACCGCCTTCTTGATCATCTCGGCGATCTGGTCGGCGGTGAGCTCATCACTGGAGAGCAGCTTGTCCACCGTTTCGATCATGCCCGGTTCCGGGGTACGCATGGATTCGTGCAGGTTGGTGCGGAAGAAACCCGGGCACACCACCGTGGTGTGAATGCCATAGGGCGCGAGCTCGAAACGCAGGGTTTCTGACAGGGAAATCACCCCGGCCTTGGTCACGTTATAGCTACCCATCACCGGCGCATGCAGCAGCCCGGCCAGGGAGGCGATGTTGACAATGTGGCCGTGGCCCTGGCGCTTCATCATCGGCACAAACACCTTGCAGCCGCGCACCACGCCCTTCACGTTGATATCGAAAATCCAGTCCCAGTCGGCCATGTCGCCGCGATCAATGCGGGCGGCACCGGCCACCCCGGCATTGTTCACCAGCACATCCACGCCACCCCAGTTCTGCTCCAGCCACTCGCGGGCATTGTTGAAGCTGGCCGCATCGCGCACATCCAGATACTGGAATTGCAATTCGCCGGGCAGATCCTTCAGGGCTGCCAGGGTTTCTGCGGCGCGCTCCTGGTTTACGTCGCCGATCAGTACCCGGGCGCCATCGCGCAGCCAGGCCTCGGCCATGGCGCGGCCCAGCCCGGAGGCGCCGCCGGTGATCAGGATGCGTTGTGGGGTCTGGCTCATGGTGTGTCCTGTGGTCATGGTGGTTTTGGTCGCGGATTGTGCGTCAGGCGTCGACCCGCCGGCATCGGGGGTCTTATCCATTGACCGATGCTAGTGACGGCGTTTCAATTAATCCAATGAATCCTCGCAATGACCAATGATAAACGCCATGCATGTTTCGCGGTTCGATCTCAATCTTTTCGTGGTTTTCGATGCCATCTACACCGAAGGCTCCCTGACCCGCGCCGCCAAGGTGCTCAACCTGACCCAGCCGGCGGTAAGCCATGCCCTGGGCCGCCTGCGCGACCGTCTGGATGATCCGTTGTTCGTGCGCCAGGGCAGCCGCATGGTGCCCACCGCCCGGGCGCGGGCCATGGTCAGCCCGGTGCGTCATGCCCTGGGCGGTTTCCAGCGCTGCTTAAGTGATGAGGGCGGTTTCGATGCCAGCGAGGCGGAGCGCACCTTCGTGCTTGGCCTGCGCGATGGCCTGGAAGGCTGCCTGCTACCGTCGCTGATGGCACAGCTCATGGAGGGCGCGCCGGGGGTACGTTTGCAATCACTCACTATCAGCCGAAAGCAGATGGCCACTGAGCTGGCCAGCGGCCGGCTGGATCTGGCTTGTGACGTAATGCTGGCCCTGCCGGAATCCATCGAGCATGTGCCGGTACTCAGCGGCCCGCTGGTGGTGATGATGCGCGAAGGCCATGAACTGGCCGCAGAGATGGACCTGCCCAGTTATCTCGCCGCCCAGCATGTGCTGGTGTCGTCCCGCCGCGAAGGCCCCGGCCTGGAAGATTTCGGCCTGGCCCGGCAAGGCTACCGGCGTCATATCCGCCTGCGCTGCCAGCACTACCAGGCGGCCATCAGCACCGTGCAGAACACTGACCTGTTGCTCACCCTGCCAGCCACCCTGGCCGGGCGCCTGTCCCGCAAGGGCATGGTGATCAAATCCTTCCCCGCCGACCTGCCCTGCCTGGAAATGCACCTCTACTGGCACCGCGACCAAAGCGGCGACCCGGCCCATAGCTGGTTGCGGCAGCGGGTGTTGGGGTTGTTGAAAGAACAGCAGGAGCAATTAATAGTGAATAATGAATAGTTAATAACGCGCGGAAGCGCGTTTCAGGTTTTACAACGGCAGAGGCCGCGTCCAGACGTCTGAGCGCGGCCTCTGCCGTTACGAACAGGGGGTGTCTGCTCGCGCGTTATTCATTATTAACTATTAATTATTCATTAGAATTTTCCCTGCCCAATACGGATTTTCCTCCACCCGAATATCCGTGGGCTTCACCACGTCCCCACAGTGGCTGCACTGCAGCTGGGCTTCCAGGGGTTCGCCGCATTGGCGGTGGTAGCGGGTGAGGGGGGCGCCGTGTTCGCCGGCCAGGTGTTTGTCGCCCCACTGAGCCAGATGCACGATCACCGGGTAGAGCTCCTTGCCCATGGCGGTGAGCCGGTATTCATGGCGCAGGGGGCGTTCCTGGTAGGCCACCTTGTCGAGCACGCCGCCCTCGGTGAGTTTGCGCAGGCGGTCGCTGAGCACATGGCGGGTGACGCCCAGGCGTTGCTGGAAATCATCGAAGCGGCGCACGCCCATAAAGCAGTCGCGCAGCACCAGCAGCGTCCAGTTGTCGCCGATAATGGCCAGGGTGCGGGCCAGGGAACAGGGCTGTTGATCGATGTCTTGCCAGCGCATGCTAAACCTCCGTGAACGTTTTCTGATCATACCGGGTTGACGCGTTCCCAAAAAGAACCGATTATAAGTTCCAAATAGGAACTAACTAGTCGACCTACAGACACCAGGAGGCTCCATGCCTGAATCCGCCGTAGTCGTAATCGGTGCCGGTGATGCCACCGGCGGCGCCATCGCCAAACGTTTTGCCCGCGAAGGCTATACCGTCTGTGTTACCCGCCGCAGCGTCGATGCCCTGGCGCCCCTGGTGCAGGAAATCGAACAAGCCGGCGGCAAGGCCCGCCCGTTCGGCTACGATGCCCGCGACGAGGAGCAGATGGTGGCGCTGTTCGACACCATCGAGAAAGAGGTGGGGCCGGTGGAGGTGGTGGTGTTCAACATCGGCGCCAACGTGTTTTTCTCCATCCGTGAGACCACCGCCCGGGTGTACCGTAAGGTGTGGGAAATGGCCGCCTTCGCCGGTTTCCTGGCGGGCCGCGAAGCCGCCCGCGTGATGGTGCCGCGCAATAAAGGCACCATCATCTTCACCGGCGCCACCGCCTCATTGCGTGGCGGCAAGGGTTTCTCCGCCTTCGCTGGCGCCAAGTTTGCTCTGCGTGCTTTGGCGCAAAGTATGGCCCGGGAGCTGGGGCCGGAAGGCATCCACGTGGTCCACCCGATCATCGACGGCGCCATCGACACCGCCTTTATCCGCGACAACTTCCCGGCCAAGTATGCCGAGAAAGAGCAGGGCGGCATCCTCAACCCGGAGCACATCGCCGACACCTACTGGATGCTCCACCAACAACCCCGCGACGCCTGGACCCACGAAATCGACCTGCGCCCGTGGATGGAAACGTTCTAAATACCCGACAACCCTTCTCCGTAGGAGCGTCGCTCGCGGCGCGATAACCCAACGTCTGGAATCGCGCCGCCAGCGACGCTCCTACGGAAATTCCTGAAAGGAAAACCCCATGACCCAAAAAATCGAATTCCTCTTCGATGTCGGAAGTCCCACCGCCTACCTGGCCTGGAGCCAGCTCCCCGCCCTGTGTGAGCGCACCGGCGCCGAACTGGTCTACACTCCCGTGCTGCTCGGCGGCATCTTCAAGGCCACCGGCAACAACCCGCCCGGCGCCGTGCCCGCCAAGGGCATGTACATGATGCGCGACCTGGCCCGCTACTCGAAGCGCTACCAGGTACCGCTCACCATGAACCCGCACTTCCCGGTGAACACCATCACCCCCATGCGCATCATCACCGCCGCCATCGGCACCCCGGAACAGGATGCCGTGATCACCGCCTTCTACAACGCCATGTGGCGCGAGCCCTGCAAACTGTCCGAGCCGGAAGAAATCACCCGCGTGCTCACCGACGCCGGCCTGGATGCGCAAGCCTGGCTGGAAAAAGCCGCCAGCGATGAGGTGAAAGAGCAGCTCAAGACCAACACCGACGCTGCCATCAAGCGTGGCGTATTCGGGGCGCCGACGATGTTTGTGGGGAATGAAATGTTCTTTGGGCAGGATCGGCTGGATTTCGTGGAAGAAGCGGTGAAAGGCAGATAGAAAGGCAGTTAATAGTTAATAGTTAACAGTTAATAGTTAACAGTTAATAGCGAAAATCAAAACAAGCGGTAAAAGCCGAATGCCGGGGGGCCACGTAAAACGCACCCGTTGGAGCTATGCTTGCATGGCGAACCGGCGCCGGGTTGCGAAAGAAAATCGAAGGAAGACCTGCCTCGTTACCCCTGTTAAGTTATCAAGGAGCCAATGATATCTTGGCGGAGGAAATATGCAGGAGATGATCAACGAGGGTCTGGTTGCGTGGGTAGATGCTGCAGGGTTGGCCCTGCTCGCCATCATTGGCGGGTTGCTTGTCTATAAGGCGCTGGTCTACCTGGTTGGCCGTTTTGCCCAGTCTGCCTCCGTCGGCCGCATCTTCTTTGACGCGGCGGCGCGGGCCATTGGCGTGTCGTTGGCCCTGATCGCCCTGAGCAGTGTGCTGCATACCGTGCCCGAGGAGCTTCCCTGGCTGGCGCAGATCCGCCACGGCACCACGCTGCTGCTGATCATCGCCCTCACCTGGACCGCCGTCGGCTTCACCTCCGCCATTGGCGACGTCATCGTCAAACTGAATCCGGCCTACGAAAACGAATGGAAGCGGGCGCGCAAGGTGGAAACCCAGACCCGCTTTCTGGTTCGCTGTCTGAATATCGTCATTGTACTGGTCGGCACCGGTGCCGCCCTGATGACCTTCGATTCCGTCCGCCAGATCGGCACCAGCCTGCTGGCTTCCGCCGGTATCGGCGGCATCATCCTCGGCTTTGCCGCCCGCCCGGTGCTCAGCAACCTGCTGGCGGGTATGCAAATCGCGCTCACCCAACCCTTCCGCATCGATGACGCCATGTTTGTGCAGGGCGAATGGTGCTGGGTGGAAGAAGTCACGGCCACCTATGTGGTCCTGCGGGTGTGGGATCTGCGCCGCCTGGTCGTGCCGCTGCAATGGTTTATCGAAAACCCCTTCCAGAACTGGTCACGCAATACCGCCGACCAGATCGGTAGCACCCTGATCTGGGCAGATTACGGTATCCCCATCGAGCCGTTGCGTGAGGAATTCTATCGCCTGCTGGAAGAGGCCTCGGAGTGGGATGGTTCCACCGGCACCGTTCAGGTTGTGGAAGCCGGGGAAAAAGCCATACAGATCCGCTTCCTGATGAGCGCCGGGAATTCCACCACCCTCTGGAACCTGAGGTGCTCCATCCGCGAAGACATGATCGCTTTTATCCAGAAGCAGTTTCCCCAGTACCTGCCCCGTTATCGTGCGCAGGTGGAAGCGCCCCAGGAGCCAACCGGCCAGGCCAACCTGTTCCCCTGATTCGACAAAGTAATAAACAGCGAATGGTTACCTTGGCAATGTCACCGCTTATTCTTCGTCAAAGAAATGTTTCATCGGCTCCATCTGTTGGTGGAGTATTCGGATGATGAAAATATCGTTTTCGCGTTGCCGGTAAAAAATGGCGTGTCGTTGGGTCGTGACGGCGAACGCCGTCTGCGATCTCCTGGCACTCAGGCCCCATCAGTGGGGCACCAGCCAGAAGGCGCAGGACGTTATCCAGGTCGTCGGTGTAAGCGTCGGGCCTGGTTAAGTTAAGTAGGGTGTATTCGTAGATAGTTCTGAAGTCTTCAGCGGCAAGCCTGGAGAGCTTATACATCGTGCTTTTTCTTCACCTGGGCCGCAATCTCGTGCAGAGACAGTTCGCTTTCACCGCTTTTCTCGCCTGCCACCACCGCGTTTCTCTGCGCGGCTATCTGGCTTTCCTGCTGTTCCAGCAGGCGCAAGGCGGAACGCACGACCTCGCTGGTTGAGCCGTAACGTCCTGACTCGATCAACTTGCCGATAAAGTCGTCCAGCTGGGAGCCAATAGTGATGCTCGTTGTCCTAGCCATGGCTTGCACCTGTGTGAATAATTAACACAGTCATTCTAGCGCCATCGGGTGCGATAAAGAAAGGCCCTGAGTGGGCCGGTGGCGACTCTGCAAAATGCGCAATTATTTGCTATCGTCGCCGATCTTTTGTCGCTGACGGATGCGGGCTGATGCTGAAATGGGTTTACGGTGTATTGATTGCCGCGTTTGTCGCGATGGTGGTGGGCGGGGTGGTCAGCAAGGCCAAAGATTCCTGGCAGGCCCAGCAGCGTGCCATCACCATGATGCAGGAAAGCCAGCAGAAACAACGGCAGAAATACGACGAAATCCGCGACCGCATTGCTCGCACCCAGGCCCAACCCACCCTCAGCGACCACGACCACTGGCTGATTGCCCACCTGCAGAAAACGCTCGGTCGCCTGGAACAGGTCGTCGACGGCCAGCAAACCCACTCCATCCAGCTCTATCGCGGCTTACTACGCACCTGGGTGGGGTATGCCTTTCTGGGTATTGCCATGGTGGTGCTGGCGTTCTGCCTGCTGGTGCGCCCCAGCAAGGCGCTTACCCGCGAAGAGAAGCAGTGGCTGGCAAGCAACCCCCGCGACATCCCCGGCCTGCTGCTCGACCCCGGCGCCTACCGCAATAATGCGGCGCCCGTCCGTGGTGGCAGCAACTTCGTCACCGCCCGTATCAAACCGGCCAAGAGCGACGAGTTACGCATCACCCGCAGCCGGGCACTCAGTGGCATGGGCCTGGCCTTTCTGATCGCCCCCCAGGGCGGCCTGGCGGTGGAGCTCTACTACATTGCCGACGCCTTGTTCGTGTCCCATATTCCCTTCGATCAGATGACATGGGGCGGCACCATGCAGGCGCTGATGCTGTCCATCTCATTCACCCTGGCCGGGCTGTTCGTATTGTTCTCCACCACCAGCAACGCCCGCCTGGACCGCCGCCAGCAAACCATCATCCTGCCCGGCGACAACCGCACCCTGGCGTTCAATGAAGTGGAATCCGTCCAGCTAAACCAGGTACTCACCACCGGCGAACGCAGCTTCGTCAACAGCCAGATCCAGCTAAACCTGCGCAACGGCGAATCCCTGTCCCTGCTCAGCCACGCCGGCAAGGAACAGATCTACGTGGACCTGATCCGCACCGCCCTGTTCCTGGATAAACCGGCAGTGATTCCGGAGTCTTGATAGCGATGGCTAGCCAGGGGTTGGTTGTCGCTATTAATTATTAACTATTCATTATTAATTAATCTCCGCGTTTCCTTGTCCGAAAAAAATGTGTAGATTCGGAGCTGGATCACAAATAAAAACCGGTCAGCCAGGGTGGCGTGGCCTGCGAAAGCGAATCGGGGGAAGGGGTGCCTGTCTGTTTATCTCTATGCTTCCCTGCGGCTGCTTCCTACGTGTTTTTCCGGTGATTCAATGTAAGAGAGATGTCATGGGTTCTCTCGTTGCGGGTATTTGGAATGGAAGATTTATAAAGGGGGAAGAATGAAGCCTGATGAGTTGCAGTATGGAAGTTTGAAATCTTTACTTTCCGTTCATGAAGAGAAAGGGCGGGGGGAGTCTATCGCGTTCTTGAACTGGTTCTTGGAGAACATTTTCAGGCTTGATGGTGTGGAGGCGGATGATGCGATATGTGATAGGCCTAATGATAGAGGGATTGATGGGCTCTATGTCGATCACACTCAGGAAGTTATTTATGTTCTCCAGGGGAAAATAAAACAGAAAGAGTCGACCCTTGGCGATGCATCACTGAGAGAGTTGGCGGGAACTATAACCCAATTGTTCGATGAAGAATCTGTTCAATCCCTTCTTAATGGAGGAGCTAATGAGGAATTAAAAAAAGTTCTTAGAAGAAACAATGTGAAAGTTTTGGTTTCAAAGGGGTATAAGGTACAAGGTCTTTTTGTATGTAATCACCCTCTAGATGCAAATGGTGAAGAGTTTCTGCGGCAGGAAAAATCGATAACCGTTTATGATAGAAATAGAATAGCAGAAGAGTTTGTTGATATTGAGAAAGAGGGTGGCGTTGATGGGGTGTATGAGTTTGATGCAAGCTATGTCGAGCCCATTGTTTTGCAGACGTCAGATACGGCTACAACATATATTCTTCCTGTCCAGGCAATTGAGCTTATGGGGATGGAGGGAATCGATGATGGTACACTTTTTTCTCAAAACGTAAGGCAGTCTCTAGGAAATACAAAGGTTAATAAAGCCCTGCTCAAGAGTGTTAACGATGCTTCTGAGCATGAGAATTTCGTTCTTTATCATAATGGTGTGAATATACTTTGTGAAGAGGTGACTCGTGAAGGAGAGCGCCTAAAGATAAAAAACTATGTTGTTGTGAATGGGGCGCAAAGCATATCAACGTTTAAAAAGGCAGCGGAAAGTATAACTGATAGCCTTAGAGTTGTTGCCAAGATAATTCAAATCCAAGATGCAGATTTGTCAAAAAAGATTACGGTCAATAGCAATAATCAGAATGCGATTAAGCCTCGTGACTTAAAGTCAACAAATGAAGTTCAGTTGAGGCTTAGGGAAGAGTTTTCTAAGGTCGAAGAGGGCAGGTATGAGCTAGAAATTAAACGAGGGCAACAGCAAAGGAAAGGTTCGGTTCTAATTACCAATGAAGAAGCTGGAAGGCTTTTGCTCGCTTTTGACTTGATGGAGCCAGAGAGTTGTCATCAGGTTTATAAGCTTTTTGATGATAAATATTCTGATATTTTTGCAAGGCCAGCGGTTGATGCATATAGAATAATTTTCCTCAGTCTTATTATGGATGTTGTTGTTGGTGTGTCTCCGGAGATTGAGTATAAGCCTCTCTCAAAGTATGGTTTGACGCGTTTCTTCTTGATTTCTGTAGTGTCTGATCTCATGAGGAGTGACTCTCATGCTGAGGTGTATTATAAAGATCCCTCTTTGCTTTTTAAGGAGGGTCGAGTTGATATTTTTATGTCGGCGATTGAGTCAATACTTAAGTCTCTAATTATTGACTTGAATTATGAAGTTGAAGATCTTGGTGAGCAGTTCGACTATAAAGGTGATTTCAAGAGCCCTGCTAAAGTAAGAGAATTGAGAAGCAAGCTCCTGCGTAGTTATAAAAAGGATGTTGCAAGAGGCAAAGCGGAATCATTTGAAAAGTGTCTTTCATAAAAGAGGCGGTTGGGTTCTAGGTTTGGGGGTGTAATGCTTAAAATTGGTGCTCAATTAGAATTGAATGTTTGTCCGCATTGCGGCGTGAATACGCCTAATCTTCCGCTTCATACTCAGCTTGATACCAAAAATGCTGAGAAAACGAAGAAAATGACATGGGGTGTTTATATATGTAAGCGCTGTGGCGGTGTTGTTACTGCTTTAGCAGAAAAAATGGGTTCTGAAGTGATATCTTATTTTCCTGCTGCGCCGGAAGTAGATGAGGCATTGCCGGAGCGAGCCAAAGTTTATTTGTATCAAGCATTTCAATCAATTCATGCGCCTGCTGGTGCTGTAATGCTGGTGGCCAGTGCTGTTGATGCTATGTTGAAAGAAAAAGGGCTTGTGTCAGGCTCTCTCTATTCTCGTATTGATTTAGCTGAACGTGACGGCATTATAACCAAGGATATGGCTGTTTGGGCTCATGAGGTTAGACTCGATGCTAATGATCAGCGACATGCTGATCAGGATGCTCCTCTTCCGACATTAGAGGATGCTAAGCGAGCAATTGATTTTGCAGCGGCTATAGGGCAATTTTTATTTGTTTTGCCGGCTCGTATAAAGAAGGGTTTGCAATCTTCTCTTTCTTGAATAGCTCTCAAAGCGAGAGTGCTAGGTGTCCTGTTTTTTCGCGAAAATGATTTTTCTTTTAAAAATACCCTTGCTTCCAAAGAAGGCAAGGGTATTTTTTTAGAAGCTAGAAGCTAGAAGCTAGAAGCTAGAAGCTAGAAGCTAGAAGCTACTCAGTCGTTAATCGCCTTCTCCATAAACGGGGGCAACACCAACGCCCCTTTATGCATCGCTGCTGAATAATACTTGGTCTCAAACCCTTTCCCGGTAGCGTCCGCCTCACGGAAGCCGCCCACGTCCGTGTTCTTGCCTGCCATAGTGCAGCTCCACCAGCCGCTGGGGTAGACCGGCTGCGGGAAGGGCAGAGTCTGGGTGGTGGTGAAACCGGCTTCGCGCATGTTGGCGTGCAGGTCCTTGATGATGGTGTCGCTGTGCAGCAGCGGGGATTCAGACTGCTGCACGATGATGCCGCCATCGGCCAGCACGCGGTGGCAATCGCGGAAGAAGTCGGCCTTGAACAGGCCTTCTGCCGGGCCCACCGGGTCGGTGGAATCCACGATGATCACGTCCACGCTGCCGTCGTCGCAGTCGCGCATGTATTGCACGCCGTCTTCGAACAGCAGCTCGGCGCGGCTGTCGTTGTTGGACTCGCACAGTTCCGGGAAGTATTTCTCGGAGTAGCGGGTGACCATTTCGTCGATGTCGATCTGGGTGGCTTTTTCCACGCTTGAGTGACGCAGCACTTCACGCAGGGTACCGCAGTCGCCGCCACCAATGATGATGACGCGCTTGGGGTTGGCGTGGCTGAACAGCACCGGGTGCGACATCATCTCGTGGTAGAGGAAGTTGTCGCGGGTGGAGAGCATGGTGGCGCCATCGATGGTCATCAGGTAACCGAAGGTGTCGGTTTCCCACATCTCGATGTGCTGATACTCGGTCTGCACTTCTTCCAGCTTCTGCTTGAGGCGCAGGCCGAAGGCGGTGCCGGCGGTGTCGAAGTGCTCGTAAAACCAGTTGTCTTTGGTGCTGCTCATGGGCGGTTCCGGTGGAGGCGAATAAGGGGTGTTCGATGGGTGAACGATAGCCGCGATTGTAAGTCCTATCGCTCGCCTGTCAAAGCAGGAAAAAGGGGTGCGAGTGCCGCGCCCCGGCAGGCATAATGCCCCCAGACGACTTCCTTACTCAGGACAGGTAATGACCGATAGAACACCCGTACCCGCCAGCGACATCTATAACGTGGACCGCTGGGGCGATAGCTACTTCCGTATCGATAACCAGGGCCAGCTGTGTGTGCGGCCCAATGGCGAGCAGGGCGGCCAGGCGACACTGGAAGCGGTGCTTGAGCACTGCCGGGCGGCGGGGCTGCGGGCGCCGGTGCTGGCGCGCTTTTCCGGGATTCTGCGCCAGCGGGTGAAGCTGCTGGCCGGGGCCTTCCGTGAGGCTATCGAGACCAACCAGTATCAGGGCGGCTATACGCCGGTGTACCCGATCAAGGTGAACCAGCAGCGCCGGGTGGTGCATGAGATCCTGCGGGCCCGTGAAGATGGCGAGCGCATTGGCCTGGAGGCGGGCTCCAAGCCGGAGCTGCTGGCCGTGCTGGCGCTCTCCAACCCGGGCGACACCATCGTCTGTAACGGCTACAAGGACGCGGAATACCTGCGCCTGGCGCTGATGGGCGAGAAGCTGGGCTTTCACGTGCACATCGTGGTGGAGAAGATGTCCGAGCTGCCGGCGCTGCTGTCGCTGGCAGATGAGCTGGGCGTGTCGCCGCGGATCGGCCTGCGGGTGCGGCTGATGAGTATCAGCAAGGGCAATTGGCAGAATACCGGTGGCGAGAAGTCCAAGTTCGGGTTGAGCGCACCGCAGTTGATGGCGGCCATCGAGCATTGCCGGGCGGCGGATCGGCTGGACTGCGTGACCCTGCTGCATTTTCATCTGGGCTCCCAGGTGGCCAATATCCAGGATATCAAGGCGGGCATGCGTGAAGCGGCCCGTTACTACACCGAGATGCGCGCGCTGGGCGCGGCGGTGGACACCGTGGATGTGGGCGGCGGCCTGGGGGTGGATTATGAAGGTACCCACTCCCGTTCCTATTGCTCCATGAACTACGGGGTAGGCGACTATGCCCGCCATATCGTGCAGACCCTGCAGCAGCAGTGTGCCCTGCACGGCCTGCCGGAACCCAACATCATTTCCGAATCCGGCCGGGCGCTGACCGCCCACCATGCGGTGCTGTTGGTGAATATCACCGATCAGGAGCAGATGTCGCCGGTGGCGGTGGACGCGCCGGCGGCGGACGATGTGGCCGAGCTGCATCAGCTGTGGGAGTTGCAACAGGTGCTGGCCGGTGCGCCGGGCAATCTGCTCGAGCGCTTCTCGGAAGTGACCGGCGCCTGGCAGGACATTCACCAGCGTTATATCGCCGGTGACCTGGGCCTGGACACCCGCGCCCGTGGCGAGCAGCTGTATATCAACTGCCTGCTGGCCCTGCGCGGTCGCCTCAACCCGCTACGCAAACAGCAGCGCGAGCTGCTCGACAGCCTCAACGAAACCCTGGCGGACAAGCTGTTCGTGAATTTCTCCGTGTTCCAGTCGGTGCCGGATGTGTGGGGTATCAATCAAGTGTTCCCGGTGCTGCCGCTGTCCGGCCTGGACAAGCCCGCCACCCGCCGGGCGGTGATCCAGGACATTACCTGCGATTCCGATGGCCGCATCGATCAGTTCGTGGATGGCGAAGGCGTGGAAGCCACCTTGCCGCTGCCGGAACAGCTCAACGGCCACCTGGGCATTTTCATGGTGGGCGCCTACCAGGAAATCCTCGGCGACATGCACAACCTGTTCGGCGACACGGATTCCGTGGATGTGGACGTGGAGGCGGACGGCGCCATCACCCTGAGCCACGCCATTCAGGGCGACACGGTGAGCACGGTGCTGCGCTACGTGAACTACGATACCGATAAGCTGCTGGCCTCCCTGGAGCAACATTGCCGCCAGGCGCATTTGAGCCATGCAGAACAAGATGGCTTCATCGAACTGGTACGCGAGGGGTTGGCAGGGTATACCTATCTGGAGTGATAGGGTGCGAGACAATAAATGCGTCTCTACGAAGCCGCTGTAGGAACGGAGCGTAGCGGAGTAACGCACGTAGTTCCGTGCGGCCCGAAGGGTGAGCGTAGCGAATAACGCCTCTCGAGGCGCGAACCGAGCGTAGCGAGGCGACAGAGATTTCAGGTATTCCGAATGCGATGAATGAAACCTGTCGAGCGCTGTAATGCCTGATCGCCCTGCGGGCGATTTCCTTGCTGCGCAAGGTTCGCACCTCGAGAGGAGCTCCTACAGGGGCTTCGTAGCTAGCAGCTCGTCGCTCGCAACTGATTCTAAGCCAGCAAGGAGAACAAGATGCGTTATGAACTCTGTGCCAGCCAGGACCTCCCGCAAGGGAAAAGCCGTGCCATGGAGGCCGGTGGCAAGAAACTGGTGGTGTACCACCTGAGTGATGGCTTTTATGCCACCCAGGCCCGTTGCACGCATATGTTTGCGCCGCTGGGTAAGGGCAAGATTCTTGAAGACAAGTGTGTGCAGTGCCCGCTGCACCGCGCGCGGTTTGATATCCGTACCGGTGAAGTGAGCGAGTGGGCCAACTTTCCGCCCGGCGTGCAGTTGCTGAATGTGGTACGTGGAGAGAAAGCCCTGGAGACCTGGCCGGTCACGGAAGAAGACGGCCACCTGTTTGTGGAGATGTAATGGCAGCAAGGACGGAAGCCCAGCAACGGGCAACGCTGGAGCGGCTGGAGAAGTTCAGCCGTTTTACCGACAGCAGCATCGGTATCCCCTTCACCAAATTCCAGATCGGTGCCGAGGCCATTATCGGCCTGGTGCCGCTGGTGGGTGATGCCGCCGGTTTGGTGCTGTCCAGCTATGTGCTGATCGAAGCGCAGCGGGCCGGCGCCAGCAAGGGCGTGAAGTTGCGTATGCTGCGCAACATCGGCATCGATTTTCTCGGTGGCCTGTTGCCGGTGGTGGGCGATGCTTTTGATGCGATCTACAAGGCCAATACCCGCAATACCAAGCTGCTGAAGAACTATCTGGAAAAGCAGCTTGAGGTGGAACCCCCGGCACCGCCCTTCCCCTGGAAGACCCTGATCGGGCTGTCCATCCTGTTTGCCGTGGTTACCGGTGGGCTGACGCTGATTTTCTAGGGCGTTGGTTCCGTGTTGTTGGAGCCTTGCTCGCAAGGCGAAAGGTTGTCGGTTTTATCGGGCCTTCGCCTTACGAGCAAGGTTATTCGCTACGCTCACCCTCTGGGCCGACCTATGGTCGTTACTCCACTCCGCTACGCTCCAACAGCAATATCTCAGTGTTCTCCGTGCCCTCTGTGGTAAAAATCGTCTTTCACGCGGTTCCGACTGCGAACAAGAATTCACTTTTATATTGCCCATAGCCTCGGCAGAATGAGGAAAGCCGTGTGTGAATGCCTCGGGAGGATCGGGCGCTGACGACACATCGCTGGCGGTTGCCTGTGTGCCGAAGGGCACAACTGTCAGGGCGTGTCCGTGTCCGGTACCGGGGTGTTTGCGAAACCGCGCAACCCTGACTGGAGGAACGCTGAATGGATACAGCCACCCCGCCACCGCAGGCCGAGCCCGATACTCCGGACGGCCGTATCAATCCCCTGGTTTTCTATGGTTCCACCACCGGCATTGTGCTGTTCGCCCTGTGGGCCATGCTGTTCACCGAACAGGCCAATGAAACCATCTACGGCGCTCTTGCCTGGATTTCCGACAGCTTCGGTTGGTTCTATTTTATTTCCGTGGTGGCCTATCTGGTTTTCGTGATTGCCATCGCCTGTTCCCGCTATGGCAGCATCAAGCTGGGGCCGGACCACGCGGAGCCGGAATTCAATATCGTTACCTGGGCGGCCATGCTGTTTTCCGCCGGTATCGGTATCGATCTGATTTTCTATTGCGTGGTGGAGCCCGTCACCCAGTACCTGACGCCGCCGGTAGGCGAGGGTGGTACGGTGGAAGCGGCCCGCGAGGCCATGCAGATCACCTTCCTGCACTGGGGCTTGTCGGGCTGGGGCATCTATTCCCTGGTGGGCATGTCGCTGGCCTATTTCAGTTATCGCCATGGGTTGCCGCTGACCATTCGCTCTGCGTTGTACCCCATCTTCGGCAAGCGTATTCACGGCACCATCGGTAACGCAGTGGATATCGCTGCCGTGCTGGGCACCGTGTTCGGGGTGGCCACCAGTCTCGGTATCGGCATCATCCAGCTTAACTTCGGCCTGAACTACATGTTCGGCATTGCCGAGAGCACGCTGACTCAGGCGGTGCTGGCGATCTTTATTGTGCTGTTCTCGGCGATCTCCGCCGCCACCGGTGTGGACAAGGGCATCCGCCGCCTCTCCGAGTTCAACATGCTGCTGGCCATCGTGCTGATGCTGTTCGTGCTGGTGGTGGGAGACACCCGCTTCCTGCTGGATGCGCTGGTGATGAATGTGGGCGATTACCTGACCCACTTTATTTCCATGTCTTTCGATACCTATGCCTTTGATCCGCCGCAGGATTGGCTGAATGCCTGGACGGTGTTCTTCTGGGCCTGGTGGATTGCCTGGGGGCCGTTCGTGGGGCTGTTCCTGGCGCGTATTTCCCGGGGCCGCACCATTCGCAGCTTTGTGGCCGGCACCCTGATTCTGCCGCTGACCTTCATGATGGTATGGATGTCCGTGATGGGGAATTCCGCCATCGACATGGTCATGAATGGCGCCACCGAATTCGGCAAGGAAGCGGTGGGCAACCCGGGTTCTGCGATCTACCTGTTCCTGGAACAGCTACCCTGGGTCACGGTGACCACCATTGTGGTGACGGTGCTGGCCATCGTGTTCTTCGTCACCTCCGGGGATTCCGGCTCGCTGGTGCTGTCCAATCTCACCTGTCGCATCAAGGACCCGAACAACGATGCGGCGCCGTGGATGCGCATTGTCTGGGCCACCATCATTGGTGTGGTGACGCTGGCCTTGCTGATGACCGACGGGCTGGCGGCACTGCAGAGTGCGGTGGTGATTATGGGGCTGCCGTTCGCCTTTGTGTTGTTCCTGATGATGATCGGTCTGCACCGGGCGTTGAAGCTGGAAGGAATGAAATCCACCAGCATGCAGGACGCCCTGGCCGGGCAGCTATCCGGGCGAACCAGTTCCCGCTCCGAGCATGAAAGCTGGAGCAAACGTCTTGCCCGGGCGGTCAGCTTTCCCAATGAAAAACAGGTGGCCCAGTTCATCGACAAAACCGTTCGCCCGGCGTTCGAGGCCGTCAAGGAAGAGCTGGCGGAAAAGGGTTACCCGGTGGACATTGCCGAGGACAGTGGCGATCAGCTGCACATTGCCCTGAATGTGGACCTGGGCGGCGAGCAGAACTTTACCTACCAGGTGTGGCCGCGCCGCTGCCTGATGCCATCGTTCACGGTGCGCACCCAGCAGTCCCGATCCGTGTATTACCGGCTGGAGGTTCACCTGCGTGAAGGCGGGTTGAGCTATGACCTGATGGGCTACAGCCGTGATCAGGTGATC
>NZ_JBNPEC010000199.1:0-4968 GCF_051117345.1 Alcanivorax sp. | reverse complement strand
ATCAATACAAATTTCCCCCCCGTCATATTCTGTGTGAAAGCCCAGCATCAACGATGGTGGAAACGTCCATGACTGGCTGGTGAGAGATCGACGATTTCTCACCTCGACGCCGCTTTCTTCCCCAACTCCGCGGGCCAGAGCCTGCTCCGCCGACTCCCCTGCCTCCATGAAACCTGCCAGACAGGAATACATCCCTTCCGGGAAACGGGTTGAGCGCCCCAACAATGCATGCTCGCCGCGGGTCACCAGAGCAATGATGCAGGGGGTGATTCTCGGGTACTGGAAATAGCCACAGGCCGAACAGGTCATGGCCAGATCCCGGGAATGGGCTTCAGTCGGGGAGCCACAACGGCTGCCGAATCGGTGGTTCTTTTGCCAGCTGAGAAACTGCAAGGCCCGGCTGACCATCGAGAAGCCAGGCTCATCCAGTCCCCCGGAAATCAATTGCCGCAACGGCACCGGTTGCAAGGAACCATCATCCAGTTCGTGGTTGACCAGTTCACAGACGTAACAGGGCTCGCCATTCAACAGACCCAGGTAATAGTAATGCGGGTGCTGGCGAAGCATGTAAGCCGGCAGTAACGGTAACTGCCATTGATCGGCGGCAATCAGGATATTTTGCTCATGGATCACATAGCAACGGGCGAGTTCAGCGTCCTTGGGTTCGGGGCTGGAGAGATCAATCATGGTCATCAAGCCACTTTGGTTACCGGGTAACCCAGCGCTTTCATGCTTTCTTCCGCCACCTCAAGCACACCATCGCCGATGGGCTTCTGCTCTTCCATGCTTTCCAGGTAGTAATCCACGCCAGTGAGGGCGTCGGCCAGGGTTTCCATATTTTCCTTGGTGGGAGTCGTCGGAGCCTCGATGAGCTGATGGACGATGTATTTGTGACATGACTCAGTCACACCCCGGGCCCGCTGCAGCTCCAGGAACATCAAGCCACCGGCAATGGAGGCGAAGGTTCCGGGCAGGTTGGAAAGATGCATGGCATCCCAGTTGTTATCCATAAAGGAACTGATGGAACGCTTGGCCAGGGCCAGACCGGCACGGCACTCCCCGACCACGGTCATGCGCGCATCATCCAGCTGGTACAGGGAAATACCGCTGTTGTTGCTACCGCGATGAATGTCGTCTTCCGGCGCAATGCTGCGCTCCAGATTCGCCGCCACGTTCTCTACCATCAGCAGATCATCTACCAGTGCATGAAATGCTTCGCTTTCCACATTCTGGTCAGCACGCCACTCGTTTACCTGCGCGGCCCGCTGCTTGATCACCCCGGCCTCATCGTCCTTGCCGATCATGGCCAGGGTGCTACCCAGACGGTTGAGGCTGGCGGCCACGGACTGATAGTTAGTGTCAGCCACCCCCTGGGAGGCCATATCCAGGCTTTCTTTCAGCTCACTGATCTCATCGCGCATGGCGCTGGCCACGGAACGGATCACCGAGCCGCTGGCACCGGTCATCAGCGCCAGTTCACGCTGCAGGATGGCGTCGGACACATCATTATTCAGGGTAAACGCCTGCTTCACTTCCGCCACCACTCCCGTGTCCAGGGAAGACAGGGAAACCAGATAGAGGCTTTCCTTGATCATCAACAATGGTGCTTCTTCACCAAGCGCCTGATCCCCCCCATAGACCAGCTTCTTCAATTGTCGGTCGTACTGGGACAACAGCGCCTTGCGGGCTGGAGTGATCGCCATGTCATCGGCCACCATGGCCGTGATAACAGCCTGACCGATCCACAGGAAGCGACTCAGCCCACAGTCACCGGCGGCACGATCCAGGCGCACCAGGGCCCTTCCCATCAGGCGGAGGTTTACCGAAGGGTTCAGATCTCGCAACACACCCAACAGGCCGGTCTGGTACATGTGACGCAGGCGCCGGGCCAGGGCCGGCAACTCGGCGCGAGGCAGGTCACTGTCCGGCGCGGGCGGGTTACGGGGCCGGGACAACTCGGCACTGAAAAAATGGCTTTCCTGAATCAACGCCTTGCCACCGGCGCGACGCAACTCATTAATACCACCGATCAGCAGGGCCGGCAGAGTGCGGTTCTTCAGCTGGACATAATCGAAATAGCGGGTGAGCAACACAATGGCATTGCTCAATGCCTGTACCCGGGCATCGGACTGCTTTTCACGCAGCTCCCGGGCGGCAAGTGACATCTCTTCACTCATCAGAGCAGCTGCAGGCAGCTCCACCACCTGGCAGATACCCCGCAATTGCTGGAAGTCCTCGGCACAGCGTGCCAGCTCCTCCTGACGGGAGGGGTCGTCGGAGAACGCCTCCAGGCTGTTTTCCGCTTCCGTCAGGGTGGCGTCAATCGCTTCCTTGAGAAAAGTCAGGGAGGTGGTATTCGTTATGGCGACCATGGACTCTCCGCAAGCACCCAACTGTTATTATCATCGGTCCGATCCGTAAAGCCGTGCAAACCCCCGGATACGCCGCAATTCTCATGATAGAAGTGTCGGCAGGCCATTGAAACGCAAGCCGGGCGGGGCCAGCACCGACAGCCTTGCTGTCTTTTCAAGCACCTGAGCACTTGATTAACTGTACCCACCCTGCCGGTAGCCTGCCTTCCAGGCGGCGTTGAAAAGGGCTTCACACTCCTTTTCAACACCGACCGAGAAAGGCGCATCAACTTTTGCACGTCATCAAACAGTGCGTCAACTTTCATTTGTAAGCAACTGATTTATTGGCCATTTGTTAACCTGGCCACACTCTGACAACCGCGTCTTCGCCATCGTTAACCCTAAACCGGCTGCGGGAGTGTCAACCCCTACCATCGTCCGGCCCCGATCCCCGCCATCTGCACTGTACTGGGGCAAGGCAAGTCCGTATGATTGCGGCCGCTAAAACCCCGTTCATCCCTCGCGCAGGATTCCGCCATGTCAGCCACGCTTGGCCGTGCCTTTTTGCACAACTTTCTTGGGCAAGCTCCCGCCTGGTACAAGTACACCATCATTGCCTTCCTGGCGGTGAATCCGCTGATCCACCTGACCCTGGGTCCGGTTGTCGCCGGGTGGCTACTGCTGGCCCAGTTCATCTTTACGCTGGCTATGGCGCTAAAGTGCTACCCGCTCCAGCCGGGCGGCCTGCTTGCCATTGAGGCGGTACTGATCGGGCTAACCTCCGCGGAGACAGTGCTGCACAAGGTCGAGAGCAACCTGGAGGTAATGCTGCTGCTGATTTTCATGGTGGCGGGGATTTTCTTTCTCAAGGATCTGTTGCTGTTCCTGTTTACCCGCATCCTGCTGGGAGTGAAATCCAAGGTACGCCTTAGCCTGCTGTTCTGTGTTGCGGCGGCGATTCTCTCTGCCTTTCTAGATGCACTCACCGTTACCGCCGTGGTTATCGCAGTGTGCACCGGCTTCTTCGGCATCTACCACAAGGTGGCCTCTGGCAAGACCTTTCAGCAGAAGCATGATCACGGCGACGACACCAGCGTTGAAGATCTGCACCGCGAGGACCTGCGCCGCTTCCGCTCCTTCCTGCGCAGCCTGCTCATGCATGCAGCGGTGGGTACTGCCCTGGGCGGGGTCTGCACTCTGGTGGGCGAACCTCAGAACCTGCTGATCGCCAACAAGGCGGGCTGGGAATTCGGTGAGTTCTTCCTGCGCATGGCGCCAATCACCTTGCCGGTGCTGGTCATGGGCCTACTGACCTGCGTGTTCCTGGAAATCAGCGGCAGCTTTGGTTACGGCGAAGACATCCCGGAAAAGGTCCGCGGCATCATGCGTCAATACGCCCTGGAACAGGACCGCAAGCGGACCATGCAGAACCGGGCCGCTCTGGTGGTCCAGGCGCTCACCGCCGTATGGCTGGTGGTCGGACTGGCGACCCACGCCGCCTCCGTGGGCCTGGTAGGTCTGACGGTGATTATTCTGGCCACGTCCTTTACCGGCATCATCGAGGAACATCGCCTGGGTGCCGCGTTCGAAGAAGCCCTGCCTTTTACCGCCCTGCTGACGGTATTTTTTGCCGTGGTGGCGGTGATTGCGGACCAGCAACTCTTCGCCCCGATCATCGAATACGTACTGAGCCTGGAAAAACAGATCCAGGGGCCGGCCTTCTATGTGGCCAACGGGATTCTGTCGGCGGTGTCCGATAATGTCTTTGTGGCGACGGTCTATGTGGATGAAGTCGGGCAGGCACTACTGAAGGGCGAAATCGACCGTGACACGTTCGATCTGCTGGCCGTGGCCATCAACACCGGTACCAATATTCCCTCGGTTGCCACTCCCAATGGCCAGGCAGCCTTCCTGTTCCTGCTGACCTCGGCACTGGCGCCACTGGTGAGGCTATCCTACGGACGAATGGTGGTAATGGCCCTGCCCTATACCATCGTCATGTCCATTACCGGTCTGCTTATGTCGATGATGGCATTGGGGCCGGCAACGGATTTTCTCTACGAGAATGGCTGGATCGAACACCACGATGTGAGTGAGTTCCAGGTATCACCGGACAAAGGGCACTAAGTGACGCTGACGAGGGCAAGTTCTTTCGTTTACTTGCCTGTCAGGCGTCCGCTGTCGAGCATCCAGCCCGCTGTTTTACTGCAGCGGGCTTTGATCTCCCTGACGATCCCAGAGGGTAGGTTCACCGTTACTGTCGGCGATCGCTGACAGCTTGTCGCGGTGCCGCTGCAGCTCCTGATCGGAGGCCCGCACCACGGTGAGTCCCGGGCGCTGACCATCCAACCGGCGGATAGCCTCAGCTGCCATCTCTCCGCCCTGCTCTGCACTGTTATTACCGTCGAGAGACAGTCGGGTCTGCCCGCCGGTCATGGCCAGGTAGACGTCGGCAAGGATCTCCGCATCTAGCAAGGCCCCGTGCAGCTCCCGGTGGCCGTTTTCCACCCCATACCGGCGGACCAGAGCATCCAGATTGTTCTTCTGCCCCGGATGCTTCTGCCGCGCCATTACCAGGGTATCGAGCACGCCCCAGCGCTGCCCCATGGGCCCATCG
>NZ_JBNPEC010000226.1:0-23881 GCF_051117345.1 Alcanivorax sp. | reverse complement strand
CCAGGCGGAAACGGGCTTTGACGTCGCGAATGCGCGGGCTGTCCGCCTCAGCCTTGGCCACGTAATAAAGCAGATTCTTGATCAGCTCGGTGGGAGCTGGCCGGTTCAGGCTGTCGGCGCCGTCGCTGACCAGTTCACGCAGGTTACGGTCCACATGACCGAGCATCAGCTTCACCGAGGTGCCCAGGGCAATGGCGTCTTCCGATAGCCCTTCCACCAGGGCGTTGCTGATGGTCCATAGCGGGGCCCGCGGGGCGTCGCCAGTGATCTGCTCAAGTTTGGTAAAGACCTTGGCCATGTAGCCCAGGTTTTCGCCCATGTTGTCGTTGCGCAGCACCCCGAGCAGGGCAATCTGGAACATCTGGCGGATTTTCTTGGCCAGTTGAATAAAACGCGGGTCGTGGAGCAGATCTTCGGGAATCTGACCGCGGCCGGTGGCGTCGGTCAGGTCCGGTTTGAACAGAGCGGTTTCCGACAACAACGGCTCGCCACGGGCGGCGCGCAGGTCGTTGAGTAGCGGCAGCAGCACCACCGGCAGGTCGCGACGGTTGCTGGCTACCCGGTCCAGATAGGGAGGCAGCTGCAGGATGGCCCGCATCAGGGTTTCCTGGCCGTCGGCCACATTGCCTACCCGGCTTTCCAGCAGGGCCTGGGCCAGCTTTTCCATTTCCTCGGCGAGCAGAGCAGCACCGTAGAACTCCACCATTTGCAGGGTGCCGTACACCTGGTGCAGATGGGCCTGGCAAAAACGCATGCGGGTGGCGTCGTCCGGGGTATCCACGAACGCTTCCAGTGCCTGCTGCGCCTGGTTCAGGGTTTCCTGGATCTCCCCGCGAACCCAGTCCAGAGCCAGATAGTCGTGACGGTCACTCATGACGTCTCCTGTCATACTCAAACCTGCCGTCACTGCGGGCAGGTTTTTTTATTATCTACAGCGCTTATCGACAGCGCCGGAAGGCCAGCGTATCGGCGAAATGTATGCGTTCCAGATCCGGATGTTGCCAGTCGGTCACTTCCCCGGGACCGAGCACCAGAATGCCACCGGGAGCGAGCCGTTCCGCCAGCCGGTTGACGATCTGGCGTTTCCGCCAGCGGCGGAAGTAGATCAGCATGTTCTGGCAGAAAATCAGATCCATGTCGTTCATTGGTGCGGTGCTCAGATCGAGCACGTTGAGCCGGGCAAAACAGATGCGTTCGCGTAATACTGGCGCCACGGCCAGGGTCTGTTCATTACCGCTGGGCTGAAAATATTTTTCCCGCAGTAGCGGGTCCACCTGCAGTACCCGGCGCGCCGGGTATTCCCCTTTGCGGGCCTTGGCCAGGGTGGGCAGGCTGATGTCGGTGGCGGTGATGCCGTAGAACAGTTTGCGGTCGCTGCCGTTGAGCTGCTCATTGATCATCATGGCGAGGGAATAGGCTTCCTCGCCGGTGGAGCACCCCACGCTCCACACATCCAGGCTGGCGCCGTCGGGCTGCTCGGCCTTGAAGCGCTGTACGAATTCCTCCACCAGGGCATAAGAGCTCGGGTGGCGGAAAAAGCTGGTTTCCTGCACGGTGAGTCGGTCTACCAGTACCGACCATTCCATGGCCCGGGATTCGGTGGAGCCCACCATTAGGTGTTCGTAATAGGTGTCGTAGTCCTCTATGCCCAGCTCGCGCATGCGAATGCTCAAGCTGGTTTCGAGGAAGGTCTTGCGCTCGTTGGACAGGGTCATGCCGGTGCGTTCTTCCAGCAGCGCCTGCCATAGCTGAAACTGCTCCGCATCCATGGCGGGCGTGCTTTTGATGGACCAGCGGTCTGTCACGGCAGCACCCATAGCATCACTCCTTTAACCGGCGCGAGCCGGATCAGGAGTGCTCCGGCAGGCGGAAGCCGGCAACAGAGTTACGCATCTCCTGCGCCATCTCGGCCAGGTTACCAATGGACCGTGCAGTCGCGGTGGTACCGGCGGAGGTCTGCGAGGTAATTTCCTGGATCACGTTCATGGTGTTGGAAATGTGACCCGCAGACGCTGCCTGCTGGCGTGCCGCGTTGGAAATGTTCTGGATCAGGTCCGCCAAGGTTTTCGATACGTTCTCAATTTCTTCCAGTGCCACACCAGCGTCCTGCGCCAGACGGGCCCCTTTTACCACCTCGGCGGTGGTGGCTTCCATGGAGATTACCGCCTCGTTGGTATCGGTCTGAATGGTTTTTACCAGGGTCTCGATCTGCTTGGTTGCCGCGGCGGAACGTTCCGCCAGGCGCTGTACTTCATCCGCTACCACCGCGAAGCCGCGGCCCGCTTCACCGGCCATGGACGCCTGAATGGCGGCGTTCAAGGCGAGGATGTTGGTCTGGTCGGCAATGTCGTTAATCAGCGATACGATGTCGCCAATTTCCTGGGAGGATTCACCCAGACGCTTGATCCGTTTGGAGGTTTCCTGAATCTGTTCGCGGATGGTATCCATGCCGTGGATGGTGGCCTGTACCACTTCTGCGCCCTTGTTGGCGATGGCTACCGCCCGTTCCGCTACCGCGGCGGATTCCGCGGCGTTGGCGGATACCTGGTCAATGGACACCGCCATTTCGTTCACAGCGGCAGACGCCCCGGCAATTTCCTGGGCCTGGTGCTCGGAGGCTTCGGCCAGATGCATCGCCGTGGACTGGGTTTCCTGGGCCGCCGAGGCCACCTGTACCGCCGAGTTGTTAATCGTTTGTACCAGGCTGCGCAGCTGGTCAATGGAGTAGTTGATGGAGTCGGCGATGGCACCGGTGAAGTCCTCGGTTACCGTCGCCTGTACGGTCAGGTCACCGTCCGCCAGGTCGCCCAGTTCGTCGAGCAGTCGCAGAATCGCGGCCTGGTTACGCTGGTTCTCGCTTTCCAGTTCGTTCTTCAGGGTTGCCGCCTGACGGTTACGCTGGGCCATGATCAGGAAGAACAGCAGCACCGCGATGGCAGCAGACAAGCCACCCAGGGTCACCGACGGGAAGAAGGTGTTGGTGGAGCCTTCAAACTGAGTGTTCAGGCTGCTGGATTCCTGCAGCAGATCCTGGGAACGACGGAAGATGGTGTCGGCCGCGTTACGTACCTGGAACAGTTCGGGAGCGGTTTCCAGGATTTCATCCACGGACTGGTTAACGAATTCGTCGAACAGGTCGGCAATCTCGGCCAGGTAATCCAGGGCATCCGGGTCGTTGACCTGGTCAATGCCCATGGCTTCGTCGCCTTCGATCATGCCGTTCATGACCCGGCCGAACAGGCTGGCATCACGGCCGAAGGCATCCGCCGCGATCACCGCGCCGTCACCACCTTCCAGCACTTTGGAAATGGAGCTGAGAATCCGTTCGGCCAGCAGGGACTGACGTTGGGCAAACGCGATCTGATCCGGCTCGGCGCCGGTGGCGACCAGGATGTCCACCACGCCTTCATATTCAGCCTGCAGGGAAGGAATGGTCTGGGCCAGGGTGTCTGCCACTTCGTGCAGATCCAGAACCGTGTCTTCCCCGCGCAGGATGATGCCCGCGTTGCTGTTTACCTCGGACCACAGGCTGCTCAGGCGTTCTTTCACCTGGGGATTGTCGACCGGCTCATCTTTAACGTCATCCCAGGCGGACTGGAAGCTCTGCTGGGATTTGGCCAGCAATTCGAAGGCGTCGGCGTTACCGGCGGCGGCTTCCAGGGAGTTTTTGGCGATCTGCTGGGAGATAACCCGCATATCAGAGGCCAGGGTAATGTTCTCCTGGGCCTGGTTCGCCGTGGTGGCGGAAAGCAGGAAATTCACCACCGCCAGGACGATAAAGACGGCAAGGCCGATGTACAGCGCGATATTCAGCGTGCTGCCTTCCGCGCCCCCCCGCAACTTGTCAAAGATTGCTCCCGAATTGAACTTCATAGTCTGGCTCCTGGCCTGGCGTTCGCTCTTCTTATGTACCCCAAATGCTTATATACAGCTCAGCCGGTGCGGGCGACCTGCATAAAGCGCGGATCCTCTGCCAGCCGGGTCAGGCTGAACACGGACCAGTACTCCCCGTCCCGCCGGTAGGCGCCGCGCACAAACGGTGTGACGCTGGCATCGCTGACCGGCAGTGATTCCACAAATTCATCAATGGGGAAATGTTGCATCCCCAGTACCTCGTCCACCGTCATGCCGGTGTACAGGTCATCCTGGTCCAGTACCAGCAACCGTCGGCGCTTTTCCTGGACCGGCGAACTCTTTTCCAGAAAGCCACTGAGATCCATCACGGTCATCAGTCGGCCCCGGACATTGGCTACGCCCTTCATCCAGCTACGTGCGCCGGGAATGCGGGTGTAGGCCGGCACCGAGAGGATTTCGGAAACCTCATCCAGCGGTGCCACGTATTTCTTGCCATCCATCACAAAGCCCACACCGCTCCAGTAGCTGACCGCGTCCTGCTGCATGGGCAGGTCTTTGGCCTGCTCTCGGCAGCGACGGTTGTAGTCGGCCAGTTGGATATAGGCGGCGGAAGCAGTTGCGCTCATCAGGGGCTCCGAATATCAGCCGTCGGCCAGCATGCGCTCGACGGTTTGCAGGAGCACATCCTCATCCACCGGTTTGGTCAGGTAGTCCTTGGCGCCCTGGCGTTTACCCCAGACACGGTCGGTTTCCTGATCCTTGGTGGTGACGATGACGATGGGAATGTGCGCGGTATCGGCGCCCTTGGTGAGCTGGCGGGTAGCCTGGAAGCCGTTAAGCCCAGGCATTACCACATCCATCAGTACCAGTTCGGGCAGCTCGGAGCGGGCCATGGCCACGCCATCGGCCCCGTTGGCGGCCTCGAGTACCTCGTGGCCGTGCTTTTCGAGAATCTCCCGCAACTTGTAGGTTTCGGTGGGAGAGTCATCCACAATCAGAATACGTGCCATCTTATCCTCTTCAGGCTCAGCGACGTTGTCGCTTAACCGTTGATATGCTGTCGAATCGCGCCGAGAAGCTCGTCCTTGGAAAACGGCTTGGTCAGATACTCGTCGGACCCCACTATCCGCCCCTTGGCCTTGTCAAAAAGGCCGTCCTTGGACGACAGCATGATCACCGGGGTGGCCTTGAAGGCACTGTTGTTCTTGATCAGGGCGCAGGTCTGATACCCGTCAAGACGCGGCATCATGATGTCGACGAAGATGATATTGGGTTTGCTGTCGGCGATTTTGGCCAAGGCATCGAAGCCATCGGTGGCGGTGATCACTTCACAACCTGCTTTCTTCAACAAGGTTTCCGCGGTGCGACGGATGGTTTTGGAATCGTCGATCACCATTACCTTGAGGTCTTGGAAATTGTCAGTCATGGAAACTGCCTTTAACCGTGAACCGTTGTTGGCCGCAACTTATTGTAATTTTTGGCCTTTCTAGTAATTCGATGGGCGGGGTGTGTAGCGATACAAGCCCAAGCGAAGTTTTTAACACAGATTCTACAATCAATCTATAAGACCCTATGAAACTTGAGAAAATGCCCCGCGCATCCCTGCATAGCGGTGGGCTGTCCGCGCTGCTAACATTGCCCGGCCTGTTCCCGATGTCTGTGGAGACCCCATGAGTCTGCGTATTGGTGTGGTGATGGATCCCATCGCCAAAATCAAACCCTGGAAAGACAGCACCTTCGCCATGCTTCTGGAAGCGCAACGACGTGGCTGGTCATTGCTCTACATGGAGCCGGCAGATCTGTATGTTCGCGATGGTCGCACCTTTGCGGCCACTCGGGCACTGTCCGTTACCGACAATAACGACGATTGGTACCGTCTGGCCGACGCCGTGAATTACGATCTGGCCGATCTGGATATTATCCTGATGCGCCAGGACCCGCCGTTCAACGCGGAATACATCTATGCCACCTATCTGCTGGAGAAGGTGGAACGGGAAGGGGTGCTGGTGGTGAACCGGCCCGGCAGTGTCCGCGACAGTAACGAAAAGCTGTTCGCCACCGACTTTCCGCACTGCTGTGCGCCGACCCTGGTATCCAGCCAGTCCGGACTATTGCGCGATTTTGTACAGGAGTTCGGTGACACTGTGATGAAGCCGCTGGACGGCATGGGCGGCAGTAATATCTTCCGGGTGCGCAAGGACAGCCCCAATATTTCGGTGGTGATCGAGGTGCTGACCCAGCACGGCAAGACGCCGATCATGGCCCAGCGCTTCGTGCCGGAGATCACCGAGGGTGACAAGCGCATCCTGATGATCAACGGCGAGCCGGTGCCCTATGCGCTGGCACGAATTCCCAAGGAGGGCGAGCTGCGCGGCAATCTGGCCGCCGGTGGTACCGGTCAGGGCCGGGAGCTGAGCGACCGGGACCGCTTGATCTGTGAGCAGGTGGGCCCCACGCTCAAGCGCAAGGGGCTGTATTTCGTGGGTCTGGACGTGATCGGTGATTACCTCACCGAGATCAACGTGACCAGCCCCACCTGCATCCGCGAGCTGGACGCGATCTTCGACATCAATATCGCCGGCCAGCTGTTCGATATGTTGCTGGAGTTGCGGCAGCCGTCATAGACGATGAGTACGGTCCGGGGCACACTCTCCGGCCGTTTAAAGGCAGTAACAAAAAGAAGAAACCATGGCAGCGAATTCACCCGTCAGCGCCTCGGACCGCCTCACCTTTACGGTGTTTCTGGCGCTGGCCTTCCACGGCATTCTCATCTTCGGGGTCAGCTTTGCCCCCGAGAAGCAGCGTGCCGCCCCGCATACCCTGGAAGTCACCCTGTCCCAGCATCGCAGTGATGACGAGCCGGATGAGGCGGACTTTATCGCCCAGAGCAACCAGCAGGGGTCCGGTGACCTGGCCGAAAAGCAGGAGCTGACCACTACCGAGCAGGTGGATTTCGCCGACAACAAGCTGGACAAGGTGCAGCTCAAGGAAAAGACCACCCGTGAGCGTCGTGACCGCCAGTCCCAGTTGCTGGTCATCACCACCGCCCGTACCAGCGATCAGCAAATCAAGGCGGACGAGCAGGAGAAAACCGATCCCAAACCGCTCAAGGTGGCCAAACAGGAGAACCTGCAGGACCTGAGCCGCGAGATCGCCAGCCTGCAGGCCCGTCTGGATGCCCAGAAACAGGCCTATGCCAAGCGCCCGCGTATCCGTCGCCTGACGTCGGTGTCCGCCAAGGCCCATTACGAAGCCCAGTACATCGATAGCTTCCGCCGCGAGGTGGAGGCCATGGGCACCCGCAACTTCCCGTCCCGGGCACTGAACAGCAATACCTTCGGTGCGGTGCGTCTGGTAGTAGCGATCCAGAAGGATGGCCAGCTCAAGGAAGTGCGCCTGCTGAAATCCTCCGGCCACAAGTTCCTGGACCAGGCCGCCATCCAGAGCGTGCGCCTCGCGGCGCCCTTCGATGCCTTCACCGCAGAGATGCGCAAGAACATGGATGTGCTGGAAATCATCCGCACCTGGAAGTTCGACAAGAACCAGCGGGTATCGTCGAAGTAATAGCTGCAAGCCTCAAGCTACAAGCTGCAAGGCGCGGATTGGGGTGTTGCCAGCTTTAAACCAGTGCCCGCGCACCATTTTTGGTGAACGCGGGCATGGCATCAACGG
Source organism: Alcanivorax sp. (assembly GCF_051117345.1). Taxonomy (GTDB): domain Bacteria; phylum Pseudomonadota; class Gammaproteobacteria; order Pseudomonadales; family Alcanivoracaceae; genus Alcanivorax. The sequence continues at coordinate 16,354 of NZ_JBNPEC010000226.1, read as the reverse complement.
CAGCCATCGGCATATCTCGCGTTGTAGCTTGAAGCTTGCAGCTCTCCTTCCCGCCCCGGATACTGTCCCCATGGACAATACGACCCTCAAACACCAGTTGCTGGTGGCCATGCCGCAGATGGCTGACCCCAACTTCGAACATTCCGTCACCTATATCGTCGAGTACAGCAGCGAGGGGGCCATGGGCCTGACCCTCAATCGCCCGGTGCAGATCAGCCTGGGCGATATTCTCAGCGACATGGATATCGAGATTGAAGTCCCGCCGTCCGAGCGTCACCGGGTGGTGGCAGGTGGACCGATTCAGCAAGAGGCGGGCTTTGTCCTGCATGCGGCGTCGACTCACTGGCAATCCAGCGTGCCGCTCAGCGATGGCCTGATGCTGACCACCAGCCGCGACATCCTGGAAGCCATTGCCATCGGCGAAGGGCCGGAACAATCGTTGATCTGCCTGGGCTATGCCGGCTGGGATGCCGGTCAACTGGAGCAGGAGCTGGTGGAAAACACCTGGCTCAGCACCCCGGCCAGCCGCGAACTGGTACTCGACACCCCCTTCGAACAAACCTGGCAAGCCGCCGCCGCGCGTATCGGCGTGGACATGAGTCTGATTGCGACGCAGGCGGGGCACAGTTGAAACCAGTTAATAGTGAATAGTTAACAGTGAACAGTTACGCGGAATGGATTGTGAGATTCTTCAATGACGTGCACCGCGCCCATCGCCTGTGCGCGGCTGCCGGCCTTGCAGAAACAGAAGTGCAAGACCGCGCAACTGTTCACTGTTCACTCTTAACTGTTCACTGCCCCTCATGATTCTCGCCTTCGACTACGGCACACAAAAAATCGGCGTGGCCAGCGGCAACAGTCTGCTGGGCACGGCCACGCCTCTGAAAGCCCTGCCCTGCAAGAACACGCAACCCAACTGGGATGACATTGCGGCCCTGCTCAAGGGATGGGAGCCGGAAGCCCTGGTGGTCGGCTTGCCGTTGAATATGGACGGTAGTGAAAGCGAATCCACGGCACGGGCGAAGAAATTTGCCAATCGTTTGAAGGGCCGTTTCGGTATGAAGGTGTGGCTGGTGGATGAGCGCTTGAGTACCCGTGAAGCCCGCGAGCGCACTGGCATTCGTCAGGCAGATAGCCGGGTGGATTCCATGGCGGCGGTGATTATTGCTGAAGGGTTTTTGAGTGAGGGTGGCGAAGCGCTGCCATAAAAAAACGCCAGCTTGACGCTGGCGTTTTTTGTTGTGAATGACTTACTGCCTTACCCCTTCCATGGAAATAATAATATCCACGGTTTCTGATGCCGGGCCCAGGTCGTAGGTGATGCCGAAGTCCGCCAGCTTCAGGGTGGTGGAGGCTTCCAGGCCCATGCGGTAGCCGCCCCACGGGTCATCGCCGTAGCCGAGTAGTTTGGCGTCCAGGGTTACCGGCTTGGTCACACCATGCAGAGTGAAATCACCGGTGATTTTTGCGGTTTTTTCGCCGGTCTTTTCAATCTTTGTGCTCTTGAAGGTGGCGGTCGGGTATTCGTCCACCTCGAGGAAGTCATCGCCGCGCAGGTGCTTGTCACGTTCGGCGTGGTTGCTGTCCAGGCTGGCAACCTGAATGGTGGCCTGCACGCTGCTGTTTTCCGGGTTGTCCGCATCTACGGTGAAGCTGCCGTCGAAATCGTTGAAGCGGCCGTACAGCCAGCTGTAGCCCAGGTGGGAAATCTTGAACATGACAAACTGGTGGGCGCCTTTTTTATCAAACGCATAGGTGCCGCCGGGTTTGTCGGCAAAGGCCATGCTGCTGAGCAGTAGTGCCAGGACGGGAAGGGTGATTTTCTTTGCTAGCGTCAACATAAGCATCGAACTCCGTTTGGATTAGAGGTTTTCAGGAAAGGTTGTCTGGGTCACGGGGCGCGATGCCCAATATGCGGCGCAAGGTGTCGTCCCGATCAAGTAAGTGGTGTTTGAGCGCGGCCAGGGCGTGCACGCCGGCGAGGACGATAATCGCCCAGGTGGCGATCTCGTGGATGTCTCCGGCGATATCTTCCAGGCCCTTCTGATCGCCGGTAATGGACGGCACCGCAAACCAGCTGAACACATCAATGGCGGACCCGTCGGCGCTGGTGATCAAGTAGCCGCTGATCATGGCGGTGAACAGCAGTAGATACAGGGCCCAGTGGGTCAGGTGGGCGCTGACTCTTTCCCAGGGTTTATGGGTAGGAAGCGCTTTCGGGGGTGGCGAAACAAGACGCCATAACAACCGGAAGGTCATTGCCAGGAACAACAGAATGCCCACACTGCGATGGAGATGCGGAGCACTACGGTACCAGTCGTCGTAGTAGGTCAGATCGACCATGTAAAGCCCCAGCGCAAACAGGCCGACCACCGTTATGGCCACCAGCCAATGCAGGGCGATGGTGATGATGCCGAAGCGTTGCGAGTCGTTGCGCAGTTGCATCCTTGTATCCTTCCCGATCTTCCTGATGATTGGAGCGCTGTCCGCTAGCCCGGTTCCGCTCTTTACAAAACTTACGGTGGCTGGCGATGTCTTTGCCATCCTCCCCTTAGCAGGATGTTACTGCCATCCCAAAAAACTGAACGGTTTGATCATCTGGCCTGAAGGTTTGTCGGGCCCCGGACTTTATTCTTTTCCCGGCAAGCGCCATGCTTGCAGGGCGAACCTCGGATATCGCCATACACAGAGCAGGAGAGCCCCTTGAGCTGGGACGAGCAACAACTACAGACACATCTGGAAACCATGGCCAGAGCCATCACCGAGCGATACGGTGATTCGTCGCCGTTGCTGGTGGGGATCGAGTCCGGCGGCGCCTGGGTGGCCCAGGCATTGAACGAGAAGCTGGCCAAGCCGCTGCCGATGGGTACCCTGAACCCGGCGTTCTACCGGGATGACTTCGATACCCGGGGTCTGAAAAGTACCGTGTCTCCCTCGAAGCTGCCCCTGGAGGTGGACGGCCAGCATATTCTGCTGGTGGACGATGTGCTGATGACGGGTCGAACCATCCGTGCCGCCATGAACGAACTGTTCGATTTTGGCCGCCCGGCGTCGATTGCCCTGGTGGTGTTATTCGATATAGGTCACCGGCAATTGCCAATTCGTGCCGATATCTGTGGTGAAACTTTGGCATTGCCCCCCCATCAGCGGGTAGAATTGCGCGGGCCCTCTCCGTTGGTTGCCGAGATTCGCAATCTGGTGGTTGAGGATGAAACAGAGACAAGGTCTTAAGAATGACGCCGACGCTTGCGCCATCCTCCCGCGTACAACTTACCGAAGACGGTAAGCTTCGCCATTTTCTGACTACCGAGCACCTGCCCCGCTCTCTACTGGAAGATATTCTGGACACCGCCGCCAGCTTTGTTGACGTGGGTGGCCGGTCGATCAAGAAGGTGCCGCTGCTGCGTGGCAAGACAGTGGTCAACCTGTTCTTCGAATCCAGCACCCGTACCCGCAGTACCTTCGAGCTGGCCGCACAGCGCCTGAGCGCCGACGTGCTCAACCTGGATATCGCCAAATCCGCCACCAGCAAGGGTGAAACCCTGCTCGATACCCTGCGCAACCTGGAAGCCATGGCGGCGGACATGTTCGTGGTGCGTCATCAGGATTCCGGCGCCCCCTTCTTCATCGCCAACGAAGTGACCCCCAATGTGGCGGTGATCAATGCCGGTGACGGGCGCCATGCCCACCCCACCCAGGCCATGCTCGACATGTACACCATCCGCCACTACAAGGGTGGCTTCGAGGGCCTGAAAGTGGCTATCGTCGGTGACATCCTGCACTCGCGGGTGGCGCGCTCCCAGATCCATGCCCTGAATATCCTCGGTGCCGATGAAGTGCGTTTGATCGGCCCGAAAACCCTGTTGCCGGTAGACGCAGAATCCCTGGGCGCGACGGTGTTCACCGACATGGCCCAGGGCCTGAAAGACGTGGATGTGGTGATCATGCTGCGCCTGCAGAAGGAGCGCATGGATTCCGCCCTGCTGCCCAGCGAGGGCGAGTTCTTCCGACTTTACGGGCTCAACAACGAAAAACTGCAGCTGGCCAAACCGGATGCCATTGTCATGCATCCCGGGCCCATCAACCGCGGCGTCGAAATCGCCTCGGAAGTGGCCGATGGCCCCCGTTCGGTGATTCTCAACCAGGTGACCTTCGGTATCGCGGTGCGCATGGCGGTCATGTCCATGGCCATCAGCGGCCAGGAAAGCAGCGCCCATGGCCGCACGGGAGGTGAGCGTGGCCAGTAAGAAAGCCAATATCCTGATTCGCAAGGGGCGGGTTATCGACCCGGCCAGTGGCCGTGATGAAGTCGCCGACCTGTTGATCGAAAACGGCCGCCTGGTGCGTATTGGCGCCAGCCTGGATGCACCGGGTGCCGATATCGTGGACGCCGAGGGTCACTGGGTATTGCCCGGGCTGGTGGACGCCTGTGTGCATCTGTCCCTGCCGGGGAGTGGTCGCAGCGGTGATATCGCCAGCGAAACCCGCGCCGCTGCCGCCGGTGGCATCACCCATCTGGTGGCCCAGCCGGACTGCGGCCCGGTGGATTCCACCGCCGTGGTACGACTGATTCGCGAACAGGCCGGCCAGGCCGGCTTTGCTCGTATCATGCCCATTGCCGCCATGACCCAGGGGCTGGCCGGCGATCAGCTGGCGGAGATGTCCACCCTGGCCAGAGCGGGCTGTATTGCGGTGGGTAATGCGGGCCGCAAGGTGGCCAGTGCCCTGGTGCTCAAGCGTTCCCTGGAATACGCCTCCACCTTTGATTTGCCGGTGATGTTCCGACCTCAGGATTCGGCGTTGAGCGCCGGTGGCTGTGCCCACGAAGGCGCAGTGGCTACCCGCCTGGGGCTGCCGGGCATTCCGGCGGTGGCCGAAAGCGTAGACCTGTCCCGGGACCTGTTGCTGGTGGAAGCCACCGGGGTGCGTGCCCATTTTCAGCAGATTTCCAGCGTCGACTCCCTGCGTCTGCTGCGCGCGGCCAAGCGTCGCGGCTTGCCGGTGACGGCGGATGTGAGTATCCAGCACCTGCTGCTGGATGAGTCAGCCCTGGAAGGGTTCAACAGCCACTGTCATGTGATTCCGCCCCTGCGCAGTGCGTCGGATCGCGAGGCCCTGCTGGAGGCGGTGGCCGATGGCACCATCGACGCCATCTGCTCCCAGCACACGCCTATCGGTTCCTCCAGCAAGGCGGCCCCCTTCCCGGCCACCAAGCCGGGTATGGCCGGGCTGGACACCTTGCTTGGCCTGGTGCTGCAACTGGTGAACGACGGCAAGCTGGAACTGCCCCGTGCCCTGGATGCCATCACCGCCGCCCCGGCCCGCTGCCTGGGACTTCAGGCCGGCCAACTGGAAACCGGCCGCCCGGCCAGCCTCTGCGTGCTGGATGCCGGCGCCGATAAAGACTACGCCGAACACTGGCTGTCCGCCGGCAACAACTCCCCCTGGCGGCGTGCGGTGCTCAAGGGCAGCGTTAAGTTGACTGTGTGTCAGGGGAAGGTGAGTTGGCTGACGGATTGATGCAGTGAACAGTTAACAGTGAATAGTTAACAGTTCGCGGGATGGGTTCTTTGTTCCTTTAACGCAAGAGGCCGCGCTCGGAGTTCGGGCGCGGCCTCTTGCGTTTCAGTTCCCAGAGTGGGGATGAATGCGAGCTGTTCACTGTTAACTATTCACTAATTTGAAACACCTCCGCCCGCAACGCCTCCTCCCCAATGACCCCTGGTGCCAGCCGCCAGCGCCCTTGTGAATCTTCAAACACCAGTGCCGGTGTGCCCTGCAGGCCCAGGCCGATCATCAGGGCGGTGTTGTTGTGGATCTGGCTGCGGATGGCGCCGGGGACCCGCTCCAGCGGGCGGATGCCGCCGTCGTCAAAGTGGCCTTCGTGTTCAGCCAGTGCCGCTGCCGGGTCGGGGGCGGCGAGGATGGCGCCGCCCTGGGTGAAGCTGCGTTTGGGGTGGATCATACCGACGATGATATGGCGGACCTGCAGGGTATTGTCCGGATCGTTGACCAGTGGCTGCATGTTTTCCCAGAGCACGGCGCAGTAGGGGCAGGCCATGTCGGTGAACACATAGGCCACCCGTTGTGGGTCTTCGGCCCCTTCGGCCACCCAGCTGCTGCTTTCCAGGCGTGCCAGCAGGCTGTCCATGTCCGCTTGTTCGCCCACAGCGGACAGCGGTAGCAGCATGGTGAGCAGCAAGGCGAGCATTCTCATGGGCGAGGATCATCCAGGTGAGTGGTAAGGAAGTGATGCAGACTGGCCCGGGACAGAGGGCCGAAGTGGCGGGCCAGTTCGTTGCCCTTGCCATCAAATAGCAGCGTCAGCGGCAGGCCACCATTGCCGGCATGGTGGCCCAGTGCCATCTGCGGGTCCAGCAGCGGCAGGTCAAAATGCAGGTCGGCCTGAATCAGGTAATCCCGTACCACCTGGGCGGTTTCCCCCTGATTGGCCACCACGAAGCGGACGTTGGGGTAGCGCGACTGCGCGTTGGCCAGCACCGGCATTTCCCGCCGGCAAGGTGGGCACCAAGTGGCCCAGAGATTGATCAGGGTCGGCCCCTGTGTCACGTACTTGATCGGTACAGGCGTGCCCTGCAGGTTTTCCAGGGTGATGTCCGGCATGGGGACCGGGTCGGGTGTCATGGCCTGCAGGGCGGTCAGGGAAATACCCAGGGCCAGGAAGGCCGCGGCGGTGCTGGAAAGTAATGCCAGGCGCAGAGCCGGTCGACGCCATAGACAGATGGCAGCCACAGGCAGCGCTGCCAGGGCTCCGGGCCACCACCAGCCGCCATCGCGAATATCCAGCATGGCCAACAGGCCGGAATACTGGTCGGGATACCGCAACACAAAGGCCAGACGGGCGCCGACCAGGGCTGACAGGGTGATCAGCCACAACCACTTTTCTACGGGCTTACCGCGCCACTGCCACCAGAGGCTGGCCAGTACGGCGGCGGAAAAGGTAATCAGGGCAACAACAGTGCCCGCTGGCAGCGCCAGCGGGCCGATCAGAATGGCGTCCAAAGGGGGAGGTCCTTCTACCTGCGGTATGGTCGTCCGGTCAGCCGGGATAGCGCTGGAACATCTCATCCACCGCCTTCTGGATGTGTTCGTTGCGCCGTTCGCTGCGCATGTCGTCGTAGAGGTGGTCGCGACTGGTGGCCTGCCAGACCACATTGTTGGTGGCCGGATCGATCATCTGCACCACCAGTTTGTATTCCTCGGTGATATCGCCTTCCACCGGAGTGGTGGTGCCTATGCCCACATTGTTGCGGCTGAAGCCAAAACCGAACTGCACCACGGAGCCGTCGTAGCGCTGTTCACGCTTGAAGAAATGTTTGACGTGCACGTCGGCTTGCCCGGTGGTGCTGGCGGCAAGCCCCTTTTCAGCAAGGGCGGCTTTCAGGGCAGCGCGGGCCCGTTGGTCGTCCAGCTCTCTGGGCTGGTCTTCGTTCTGTTCCACGAAGGCGTAGCTGCGGTACTGGTTAAGGCTGGCGCCTTCCTGGCTGTCGATGACCACCGGGCTGACGCAGGCGCCAAGGAACAGACAGAGTGAAAGGAAAAACCAGCGCATGATTCTTCTCCCGGTTGCAATGAATGTCCCCCAGTATCACAGGGGAACGGCACGATACCGTGAAATATTGACCCCGGCGGAGATTTGCCGGGGCCAGGGAGTCATTCAGAGGCTCCTAACGGGTATGACCGTTTCGCGGGCGAAGGGTTCAGTGGTCAGGCCGGCAGGGCCTGTTCCAGTCGCGACCACAGGCCGGTTTCGTTGGCTGCCTCGCGGAAGGCTTGCTGGTCCTGGGGGGTCTGTCGCTGGTAGATGCGGCCGATGTCGCGGAGCATGTCCGGGGCATCCACCACGCTGACGGCGGTGGCAATGGCGTTCCAGCCGTCGCGGGTATCGCGGGCGGCATCCAGAAACGCCTGTAACAGATCGCCGCCGTCGCGCAGGCTGATTTCCACCACGGTCTGCAGACCTTCACGATGAAAGCGGCGGGCGAAATCCAGCAGCAAGTCGGTCTTGCCAAGTTTGGCCGCGTTACGCATCAGGGCTTCAATCACTGAGGAATTATGGGTGCTTGGCAGCCTTGCCAGCATGTTGCGTTCGTCGTCACCGAGGAATTGAGCCAGGTCCAGAATGAGGTCCCATTGTCCGCTCTGATGGGCAGCCTGCACCACGGCTTCCGCCACCTCTTCGCCCTGGCGCAGGGCGGTATGGGCGACCACTTCCCGATAGTCACGCTGCATGGCCTTGACCAGCGGCAGGGTCTCTTCCAGCAGATTCTTGCTGACAGCGGCATTCACCAGTTCGGTGATCACGGTGCTGTTGCGCAGGGAAGGCAGGTTGACGATCTTGCGGTGGTAACGGGGATTGATTACGGACAGCGCGCGCAGCACCGGCCCCCACAATTGCTGGCGGTGGGCCACATCGACCAGGGAGTCCAGGGTGCGTTCGTCCTGCTCGGCCATGATATTGCCCAGCCGGCTTTTCAATTCTCCTTCCACATGGTCTATCACCCAAATGGCCTTGGGCCACAGATCAACATTTTCGGTGCCGGAACGCACGATGCTGGCCAGCCGGCTGTTATCGATCATGCGGATCACATTGCTGAGCTGGGTGGTGTTTTCCATGTAGAAGGCAATGGTCAGCAGCGCGCCATCATCCTTTACCGCATTGACCACTTCACGAATAGAGGGGGCGGAAAGGGCGTCGGCAAAACGGCCCAATAACAGGAATTGTTTTTCCTGAATTTGTTTCAGTGCTACTTCGCGGATCACTTCCGCAGGGAGCCGTCGAATGATTTCGCGAATCTTGCGCGGGTCTGCCTGGGCGGCTATCTCGCCGAGAAAATCCGGGGTCAGCCGTCGGGCTACCTTTACCGCGAAGTAGGGGTCCATTTCGCCGACAAGACGGGCGGCCATTTTGGCGCCGATGGCATAAGCCAGTTTTGCCAGTTGCTTGATGGAGAGCCAGCGGGTCCAGCTTGCCAGGTGCTGAAACCCTTTGCGGTGCTGGTCATACATTTCTTGTTCGATGTGCTCGCGCAACTCACGCAGGTTGCTGGCGCCGGTATCGACCAGGGCCTGCCAGGTGGTGTCGTCGAGGGTCAGGTACTGGGCGAGCTTTTCCAGCTCGATCTGTATTTCCAGGTTCGGTGTCAGGTCGTTCATGGTGGCATCCTTGGTGCGGGAAGAAAGCGAATCTAGCGAAGGGCACTGCGAGCAATGCTGCGCAGCCATAAAGGTAGAGCCTGGATGCCGCTATCTATGGCTTTCTCCAGGCGAGTCTTCTCGCTTTCCAGGTAGTCATCCACCGCACGGTCAAGATCCCGGCTAACCGGTTCCGGCAAGTAGGAAAGAAACCCTACCCGCTGATGCAAACGTTCAATGGCGTCCTTGTTATTCATGATCGATCCTGTTTTAGGTGTGCCGTTATGAGGTGTGCCCGAATCGTAAAATTGCAGCTGAAGAATCGATTCGGGAAAGCACCGTCATTGCACTGTACCAAACGAGAGCAAACAGAAAGTACACATAACATTAAGCGACTGTGGCATTTTTGTATCGACATTCTTGCCAGGATTGTTGACCCCCCCAAACAGTGATACTTAATGATCCTGTAAAAGACGGAATCGATAGCTTCGCAGAACCGAAGCTGCCACGGAGGCGATGTTGGCTGAACAAAAAGTACAGAAAAGAAAGCCGGCCACAACACCCTGGGCCGGGCGTCTTGTCCGGCAAATGCGACAGGCTGTGGCGCGGGCACCAGGGGGGCACTATGTGCTCGACCAGGCGCGAGCCGTCGAGGATGTATTGTTCGAGGATCTGCAGTTGCGGCTGGGTGGCATGGACAGCCAGCACTACCTGCCGGGGCCGGTGGAGACATCATCCGGTGAAGGGGGTGGGCGCGATAAATCCTTGCAGTCACGGTTTGCTGCGCTTGCCGACCAGTCTCTGGAACAGACACCAGACAGCGCCATGACCAGGGTTTATGGGCGTATCGTCAACCAGTTGCTACCCGACGAAGTGAGGATACTTACGGCCCTGTCGGATGGCTCTGATATTGCTATCAGTCATTTGCTGGCACGCGGTGGTCGTTTCAAAAACAGCGAGCACCGGGTGATGGCATTCCTGAGCCGTGTGGGTAATGAAAGTGGTGTCATGCTGGCGGATGCGGTGCCCCATTATCTGGCGCATTTATTTGCGCTGGGTCTGCTGGATGGTGGCCCAGAGGACAGTGCCCAGACAGCAAAATACGAAGCCATCGAGAACGGTTCGGAGGTGCGCGCCGCCTGTGAACAGATGCGTAAAGAATCCCGGCTTCGGCCAGTCTTTATTCGCGAAACCGCACACCTTTCAGCTTTCGGCAAGGCATTCTGGACGGCCTGTTCCGGATAACAACCTGTACTGAAGGGGTAAGGAGTCTCTGAACAACTCCTTGCGTGCTCAGTCTTTCAGGCTGGCTCGCAATCTAGGCGCAATGTTGAAGGTGTGTGTCCACCCATCGAGACATTGCAACAACGAGTGCGGGTCAGCCTGTAAGACCCAGAGGGCGTGTCCTGAAGGGCACATCTGCTGCGCTTTGTCGCTAGGAAAGGGAACCACCCTGTCCGTCGCAACAAAACACAACAGCTGCACCCTTCAGGACACGCTGAGTACACAAGGAGTTGTTCAGAGACTCCTCAAGAAGAACGAAAAGCGAGGCCACATGGAAGCGTATATTAACGAGTTTGCCGATAACATCTGGCTGTATTTATCCATGCCATTGATCAGCGCCGTGGTGGGTTATGCCACCAATGTGATTGCGATCAAGATGATGTTCTATCCGGTGGAGTTTTTTGGCAAACCCCCTCTTCTGGGCTGGCAGGGCATCATTCCTCGCCGGGCTGCCAAGATGGCTGCCATCTCTGTAGACACCATTACCACCTACCTGATTACCCAGGAAGAAATTTTTGACCGCCTTGATCCGGAACGGATTGCCAGTGAGCTGGAACCGCCCCTTAACGGCATGATCGAAGACGTGGTGGATTCCATCATGGGTCAGCATGAGCCCGGGTTGTGGGAATCCATGCCGGAAATGGTGAAGAAGCAGGTCTATAAACGGGTCAAGAAAGAAGCCCCGGGTCTTATTTCCGACATCATGAAACAGATCAAGATCAACATTGCACAGATGTATGATCTCAAGGACATGGTGATCACCAACCTGACCAAGGACAAGGATCTGCTTAACCGCATTTTCCAGGAAGTGGGTGCGGCGGAATTCAAGTTTATCGGTCGTTCCGGGCTCTACTTTGGCGGTATTTTCGGTACCTTCCAGATGATTACCTGGATTTTCTACAAGGGCTCCTGGTTGCTGCCGGTTTTCGGTCTGGCGGTGGGTTATGCCACCAACTGGATCGCCCTGCAAATGATCTTCAATCCCAAGGAATTGATGCGTTTGGGCCCGTTCAATGTGCAGGGCCTGTTCATGAAACGCCAGGATGAGGTGGCCCGCGATTACGGTCGTCTGGTGTCGTCCTATGTGCTGACACCGGCCAATATTATCGAGGGCATTCTCAAGGGGCCTTACTCGGACAAGGTGTTTGCCATGATCGGCAAGCACGTGCAGAAAGCGGTGGATGAGCAGACCAGCTTTGCCAAACCCTTTGTCACCTTTGCCGTGGGCACCCAGAACTATCGGGAAATGAAGGAATCCGCCGTAGCAGAACTGGTCAGCCGACTGCCGGACACGCTCAAGCATATTGAAAACTATGCCAACGATGCGCTGGATCTGGAAAACACCCTCTCCACTCGTTTGCAGAGTCTCAAACCGGAAGAGTTTGAAGGCATGTTGCGCCCGGCCTTCGAACAGGATGAATGGATTCTGATTGCAGTGGGGGCATTTCTTGGCTTCCTGGTCGGTGTATTCCAGTTGCTGGTGATGTTCTCTTGATGCTGTCCGGGAGTGGTGCATGTCTACGCTAATGGTGATCTGGATCCTGTTGTGTGCGCTTTGCTTCGGCGCCGGCCTGGTGTGGTCATGGCGGCGTGCGCGGCGACGTTTGCGCGTGCGTATGGAGCAGGCTGTGGATGAGGAAATTCGTCAGCAAATCAAACAGGAAGTGTTGCGCCATTTGCAGGATGGCCCGATCCCCGATAATAGCCAGGCGGAGCGCTGATCCATGCAGATTACCATTCGCAAATCGTTTGTGATCGGTGCTGGTGTACTGTTGATTATTGCTCTTGCTATTGGGGCCTATCTGGCCTGGTGGGTGTGGAAAAATCTGGGCGCGGAATTGTTGTTGCGCGATCAGCAGGCCAGTGTGGTGGTGCCCAAACCCATGTCTGTGGGTATCGATATTCTCGATGATCTGGACATCATGATCGACACGGTCATCGACACCTCGGTGCCGATTGACCAGACCCTGACTCTGCCCGTCAAGGAGACTCTGGACGTGCAGGTGGGCTTCGATAATGCGGTGCCCATCAAGATGAATGTGCCGCTGAAAGACACCATCAAGCTGGACCAGATTATTCCGGTGGACGGGGAGGTCCGTGCCCGGGTGTTGGGCAAGTGGATCACTGTGCCGATCAAGGGCGAGTTACCGGTGAAGGCGGATGTGCCGATTGATGTGACTGTGCCGGTGGATCAGCTGGTCAAACTGCAATTCAACGCCCCGGCCAAGGTGGACATTCTCGAAGACCTGTCAGTACCGCTGAAGGCGGATATCAAGACATCGATTCCCCTGAAGAGCGCCATGCAGGTGCCGGTGCGCTCCAGGCTACGTGCCAGCGCCACCATTCTGGAACCGGCGGATGCACTGATTGCCGAAATGGATTTGAAGTTGCCTCTGCGGGAAGTGGGGTTGTCATTCGGTGATGGTGATGACGCAACGGCGAGTGATGAGTCAGAGATAACGGCGTCAGACGGGGAGCAGCCCTGATGGGGCGCTGGATCCTGTGGGGCTGGGTGGCCCTGGCTGTGATCGTGGTGGGGCTGGTGTTGGGGTTTGTGCTCTACACCCGCATTGTTATCGGCATCGGCCTGAAGGAGCAGCATGCGCTGCTGCATTTGCCGGAAACCCTGATCGTGCAGACCCGCGCCGAGGAAGAGGCGGCCATCACCCTGCGGGGACGTGTAGAGGTGGGTGTTCCCTTCAAGCACGACGCCCTGCCGCTGCCATTGAAAGGCACCTACAAGGCCAATCTGGCCCTGGATACCATGGTGCCCCTGCGCATGACCATTGAGTATGAGGATGTGATTCCCATCGATACCACAGTGGCGATCAAAGGGGACACCAAACTGATTTCCAAATGGCTGCCGCGAATGCCCATAGAAGGGGAATTGCCCCTGACAATTGATGTGCCGGTGTCATTCAAGGTGCCGGTGGATACCCGGATCCGTTTCGTTTACGACGGCCCGGTGCAGGTGGGTTTCAACCAGACCATCCACCCGCCGGTGGATACCGTTCTGCATACCGCCATTAATCTCGATAAGGAGGTCAGTGCACCGATCACCAATGTGTTCGAGGCCCGAGTGGTGCCCGATAACCGGGCGCTGCCCATCATCCTCACCGACACTCGCCTGACCCTGCCATTGCAGGATCTGAAGGTCCGGCCCATGGCGTCGCGGGTGCAGGAAGAATAACTGAATTGATTTACCACAGAGGACACAGAGTTCACTGAGAAAGACCCTTGTTTAAAACTCAGTGGGCTCGGTGTTCTCTGTGGTGAAAACCATCAAGACACCGTCACCCCTGGGCAGGGAATCGCAGCGGCTTCGCGGATTCGTTCGCCCAGGTAGCGGGCGGCCTGGCCGGCATACTGGCCGTCCGCGTAGATCAAATGCAGGTCTATCAGCCGCTCCACGCCCTCCTTCAGAGGCAGCACCTTCAGCGCGCCGCTTTCCAGGCCATCGCCAATCTCTGATTCCGGCACCCAGGCAAACCCCAGCCCGCGGCGGATGGCGGCAATACGGGTGGAAGGGTGCGACACGGTCCAGCGTTGCTCGGCCCCCAGCCATCCGGAATCAATGCGGCGGCTGCCGGAATCGCGAATCACAATTTGCCGATGCTGGCGCAGATCCTCATGGGTGAGACTGTCCGCCTGATTGAGCGGATGGTCCGCCGCTGCCACGGCGACAAACCGTACCCGCATCAGCGGATCACCGAAGAAACCCGGCGGCACCCGTCCGCCGATGACCACATCGGCCTCCTTGCGCAGCAGAGCCTCATCGGAGCCGGACAGCACGGTCTCACTATACTCCACCCGGGTCAGCGGGCTGTGCTGGGCGAACGCATCCAGGGCCGACAGCATGCAATGTTGGGGGAACAGGGCGTCGGCGGCCACGCGCACCAGTGGTTCCCAGCCCTGGCTGAGCTGAATGGCGGCGCTTTCGATGCGGTTGGCCTCCTCCACCAGCACCTTGGCCTGGCGGTAGAGCATTTGCCCGGTCTCGGTGAGCCTGGCCCGCCGGCCCTCCAGGGCAAAGGCGCGCACTCCCAGTTCGGTTTCGATCTTCTGTACCGCGTAACTGATGGCGGACTGGCTCTTGTCCAGGGCCTCCGCGGCGCTGGCGTAACCGCCCTCGTCCACCACGGCGATCAGGGCTTGCCACTGGTCCAGGCTGATTTTGGCTGACATATCGAATTACCTGAGCTAAATGTGCAAATTTATCCCATTTTATATCGCATTTGCTGAATGCAGAATAGCCCCATGGTTAGCAAACAGCTGACAGCGTCTGTCGGCACAGTGATAACAAGGAGTTGGGGTCATGAATATTCTGGTCATCAAAAGCAGCGTTTTCGGCGATAACGGTAATTCTTCCACCCTGGTCAACGAGCAGGTAGAGCGCCTGAAGGCTCAGCATCCCGAGGCTAACGTGGTAGTGCGTGACCTGTCCGCCGAGCCGATTCCGCATCTGGACGGCGAGCGTGTCGGTGCCTTTTTTACCCCGGCGGATCAGCGCACTGACGATCAGCAGGCCGTGGAGGCCTTTTCCCAGACACTGATCGCCGAGCTGAAAGAGGCGGATCAGGTGGTACTTGGCCTGCCCATGTACAACTTCGGCATCCCCAGCCAGTTGAAGAGCTGGATTGACCATGTGGCCCGCGCCGGCATTACCTTCCGCTACACGGAAAATGGCCCGCAGGGGTTGCTGGAGGACAAGCCGGTCACCGTGGTTGCCGCCCGTGGCGGACTGTACGCCGGCACCGAGAACGATACGGTAACCCCATACATCAAGCTGTTCTTCGGCTTTGTCGGCATCACCGACGTGTCTTTCGTGTTTGCCGAAGGCCTGAACATGGGTGATGACGTCAAAGAGAAAGCCATGAGCGAAGCGCGGGTTGCGCTGGCGGGTTAATGAGATAGTAGCGAGTAATGAGTTGCGAGTGTCGAAAACCATGGCGGGGTTTTGCCTTTCTCTTCTTGTCACTCGCTCCTCGCAACGGTCAACGAAAGGAGACAATCATGGGACTGCTGGTCGACGGTAAATGGCAGGACAAATGGTACGACACCAAGAGCACCGGTGGGCGTTTCAAGCGTTCCGAGAGCCAGTTCCGCAACTGGGTGACTGCCGACGGTAGCGCCGGTCCCAGTGGCGATAGTGGCTTTCAGGCAGAAAGCGGCCGCTATCACCTGTATGTGTCCTATGCCTGCCCCTGGGCCCATCGCACCCTGATCGTGCGGGCGCTGAAAGGTCTTCAGGCGCATATCGGTGTATCCGTGGTGCATCCGCACATGCTGGAAAACGGCTGGGAACTGCGCGATGACTTTGACGGTGCCACCGGCGATCCGCTCTACGGTTTCAGCAAGCTCTACGAGTTGTACCTGAAGGCGGATGACAACTACACCGGCCGCGTTACCGTGCCGGTACTGTGGGACAAGCAGCGCGAAACTATCGTCAGCAATGAGTCCGCGGAAATCATCCGTATGCTCAACACCAGCTTTGACGAGCTGGGTGCGGCACCGGGGAATTTTTACCCCGAGGCCCTGCAGGCGGAGATTGATGCCATCAACGAGCGTGTCTACAACGACGTGAACAACGGTGTCTACAAGGCCGGTTTTGCCACTAGTCAGGACGCCTACGATGAGGCGGTGGTCACCCTGTTCGAGCAGCTGGATGCCCTGGAGCAGCGGCTTGGCGAACAGCGTTATCTGGTAGGCAACACCCTGACCGAAGCGGACCTGCGATTGTGGACCACCCTGGTGCGCTTTGATCCGGTGTACGTCACCCACTTCAAGTGTGACCGCAAGCGCATTGCGGACTACCCGAATCTGAACGGGTTTTTGAAAGAGATTTACCAGCTGCCCGGTGTGGCAGAGACAGTGAATATGGCGCACATCCGCCATCACTATTTCCGCAGTCATC
>NZ_JBNPEC010000049.1:0-5016 GCF_051117345.1 Alcanivorax sp. | reverse complement strand
CCTTGAGGGGCTCTGCCATATCATTCTCCACCCTGCTAACCAGGGAACTGCATTTAACATGAAGCCACGACTTCATCGCGGCGCCTGACGCAAGCCTTTGCCGCCACAGAAAATCTTCTTCGGTCGATCGTATTCCCTGATACGACACTTTTTCAGAAAATCTCCTGTGGCAACAAATTCTTGCGCCATGCATCCACCCTGAAGCCGTAGCTTCAGGTTCACAAATGACCCCGCATGATAGGGGCGCCACCATGGGCCGGCAACTTATCCGGGCAATTGCCGTTCGGATTCCTTGCCCGCTGCCGACTCCGCACCCCCGTCATCGCCTTTTTCCCGGGGTTTCTCCAGGGCCATGCCGCGCCCATCCGAGAGGCGCTCGGCCAGGGAATCATAGAGCGGCCTGGCCCAGACAATCTTGGCCACTGCCGTTGCCAGGAAAGCCCCGGCCATCAATGGCAGGAGGATGTCATGGCGGTTACCGGTCAGCTCCATGACGATCACGAAAGAGGTAATCGGCCGCTGGATCACACCGGCCAGAAAGGCCGCCATGGCTACCAGGGTAATCCCCACCAGGGAAGACTCCGGAAAGAAACCGCCGATCACATTGCCGAACCCGGCCCCTGCGGCCAGGCTCGGCGAGAACAACCCGCCGGGAATGCCGGTGAAGTAGGACACCAGAGTGGCGGACATCTTGGCCAGGGCAAAACTCCAGTTCCCCGGGTGCTCCCCGTCCAGCAGGGTACTGGCCTGCTCATAGCCACTGCCATAGGTAGCACCACCAGTCAGCAGCCCCAACAACACCAGCACCAGCGCACACATCAGCACCACCCGGTAGGGATGCGCCTTCGCATAAGGGGAAAGAAACTGACTACCCTTGATCAGCAGGCGGCTGAACAGGCCACCAAACAGTCCACACACCAGTCCGGTCACGCCAATCGCCGCCCAGTCCCGGGTAATATCCAGGGCGCCCTGCGGGTGACCGAAAAAACTGTAGTGGCCCATGATCATCAGCACCACCACCCCGGAGAGAATAATGGCCAGGATCAGGGTACCGCTGGTGCGCTGCTCGAAGGAACCGGACAATTCTTCGATGGCGAAAACAATCCCCGCCAACGGCGCATTGAACGCCGCCGACACCCCGGCCGCCCCACCGGCCACGATCAGGGAATTATCCACATATTTCTGATTCAGGCGTCCCAGCCGCCCCACCGAATACATCATTGCCGCGCCCATATGCACACTGGGGCCTTCGCGACCGATACTGGCACCGCACAGCAACCCCAGGCAGGTCAGAATGAACTTGCCGAAGATCACACGCAGAGAAAGAAAGGTGGGGCGCAGCCAATGGTAGCGCTGCTTGAGCACCACCAGCACCTGGGGAATACCACTGCCCTGGGATTCGGTGCCCAGCTGTCGCATCAACCAGACAATCACCAGCATGCCCAGCGGCGTGATCAACACTGGCAACAGCGGTGATTGCTCGTGTATTTGAATAAAGGTGTGCGATGCCAGCTCCGCCACCCAGGCGAACGCCACCACCAATAGCCCCACCAGCACGGCGCCGATCCAGAACACCGCGCGCAGTTTCCAGTCCTCCCAGGACCCCAACTGACGGCGACTCACGCGGCGAGTGCGAAACAGGTAGTAACGCATCAGACGACGGTGGCGTGGCCGCTTTTTCACGGGACTCCTTAGCAATCAGTGCAGGTTGACGAAACAATGGCAGGAAGTCGGTATAGTCTACGCTCTGACTCCCGATCCCTCCACTCACAACACCCCTGAGACTCGCCACATCATGATGCAGTTCGCCCTCGACCACCTGCTCTGGATCAAAGCGTTCCACCTGATCGCCGTGATCTGCTGGTTTGCCGCCATCTTTTATCTGCCGCGCCTGTTCGTCTATCACGCCATGGCGGAGGACACCGTCAGCCGGGAACGTTTCAAGGTGATGGAGCGCAAGCTGTACCGGGGCATCATGAACCCCAGCATGATCGTCACCGTGTTGCTGGGCCTGTGGATGCTGATGGCCAACTGGGACGCCTACAAAGGCTTCGGCTGGATGCATGCCAAGCTGACCCTGGTGTTCTTGTTGATCGGCTACCACCACGTCTGCCTGGCCTACCTGAAAAAATTCGCCGCCGACGCCAATACCAAAAGCGACAAGTTTTACCGGATCTTCAACGAGATCCCCGTGTTTCTGCTGGTGGCCATTGTTATATTGGCGGTAGTGAGACCATTCTGAAAAACGCTTAACGCCTGACGCCGGACGAGAAGGTCGCCCGCACGTCAGGCATCCAGCGTCAGGCATGCTTTTATGAAACCCAATATTCTCGTTATCGCCGGCCACGACCCTTCCGGGGGAGCCGGCATCCATGCAGACATTGAAGCCATTCGTGCCCTGGGCGGCTTTGCCTCCACCCTGATCACCGGACTCACCGTGCAGAATAGTCAGAACGTGCGCGGTTTCCGGCTGACAGACGTGGACCTGCTGCGCCAGCAGGCCGCCACCCTGCTGGAAGACTACGACTTCCAGGCGGTGAAAATTGGTATGACCGGCTCCGTGGCCATCATCGACTTTATCGCCGAGCTGTTGCAGCAACTGCCCGGGGTGCCCGTGGTGCTCGACCCAGTGCTGGCCGCCGAAGCCGGCGGCAGCCTGACCAGCGAATCCCTGGCGGATGCCATGCTGGAAAAACTGGCCCCCCACTGCGAGGTGATGACCCCGAACCTGCCCGAAGCCCAGGCCCTCAGCGGCCGGGAAACCGTGGCCGAGTGCGGTGCCGAGCTGATTCAACGTACCGGTCGTACCGCCTTGATCACCGGCACCCACGACGACACCGACCAGGTCACCAACCATCTGTTCAGTGCCGACGGCGAGCAACAGTGGAACTGGGAGCGTTTGCCGCACAGCTACCATGGCTCCGGTTGCACCCTGGCGTCGTCCATCGCCTGCCTGCGCGGTCATGGGGAATCCCTGGCCAATGCGGTGGCAGACGGTCAGGCCCATGTGGATCGTTTCCTGCGCAACGCCTTCCGCCCGGGCCAGGGCCAATACGTGCCAGACCGGCGATGAAGCATCCCGGCATCCATGGCCTGTACGCCATCACCGACCCGGCCCTGATCGCCGACCGGCAATTACTGCCCGCCGCAGAAGCCGCGCTGCGCGGTGGCGCCCGCCTGCTGCAATACCGGGACAAAACCGCCAGCCCGGAGCAACGCCGCCATCGCGCCGCGCAGCTTCAGGCCCTGTGCCGACAGCATGGCGCCCGCTTTCTGGTCAACGATGACCCGAGCCTGGCCGCAGCCATTGATGCCGACGGCGTCCATATCGGCCAGAGCGACGGCGGCATCGCCCACGCCCGTAGCGTGCTGGGTCCGGACAAGATCATTGGCGTTACCTGCCATAGCGACCTGACCCTGGCCGAGCAGGCCGCCGCCGCAGGTGCCGACTACGTGGCCTTTGGCCGCTTTTTTCCCTCGCGCACCAAACCGCAGGCCCCGCCCGCTGATCCGGCCATCCTCAATCGGGCCCGTCAGCGGCTGACGATTCCACTGGTCGCCATCGGTGGTATTGATCCCGACAACGGCGGCCAGCTACTGGAGCGGGGCGCCGACGCACTGGCCGTCATCCACGCCCTTTTCTCCAACCCCGCTCCCGAGCAGGTAGAGCGGGCAGCGCAGCAGCTCACCGCCCTGTTTAGCGCCGTCTGAACCTCAAACGATCCTGCACGCCCGTTCAGATAGCAAAGAATGGGATACGCCGCACAACATACCGGCCCGCAGGTACGCAAAATCCCCCGCAACGTCTACACCGAAATAACCACACCGAAAATACGAAAAACCCAGTAAGGGGGAGAACCACCCATGGCAATGCGCTTCCGTCGGCCACTGGCAGCCTGGCACGGCCTGCTGCTGGCAACCCTGCTTTTCCCGGGCAGTCATGCCGCCGCCGCAGCCCCTCAAGCCAGTACCGAACTGTTTATCGATGGCAGCCGTTATCGGGCCGTACTGGAACCCAGCACCGCCCGGATCGGCATGTCCGACGCGGACCGCAAACTTCTTCAGGGCAACCACTACAGCGGCGCACTGGAACAGGTTCCGGGAAGCTGGGTGCGCCTGTCTCACCTCGGCGATAACTGGTCCGGCGTAGTGTCACTGAATGGCGACATGCACATTATTGATAGCGACGCGTTCAGCCAGCGCAACAATCTCCCCGTTGCCCGTTCCCTGCAAAGCCTGCAGGCACCTGGCACCTGCGGCGTAGGCAATGGCACCCATAGTTCCCTGGAACTGCCTACCCGGGAAGGCGCCAGCGCTCGCTCAGGCGAGTACCAGATTGCCGCGGCAACCCTGGAAGAGATGTGCACCGAGCAGGTGGACGGCGTCTGCCTGCTGCCGGAGAAATACCTGATCGTCGACCACCTGTTTCAACAGAAGCACCCGGATACCTATCAGGACAAGGTGGTGGAGTTGCTCAACATCATCGACGGTTTCTACCGCAACGACCTGAATATGGTGTTCGACAACCTGCACGTGGAATTTCCCGGCGAAGAGCTGCTGCTGGAATCCACCAGCGCCAATGAACTGCTGGTGGACCTGCGCGAGAAATACCACGGTTTTCCCTTCGCCGACACCAGCACGGCCAGCCCACTGATGGAACTGCTCTCCGGCCGGGAATTCGACGGCTCCACTGTCGGCCTCGCCTATGTGGGCACCCTCTGTAATACCAACGGCTACGCCACCGGGGTTACCCAGGAATACGTCAACATTCCCCTGACCGCCGTCGTCATGGCCCATGAGATCGGCCATAACTTTGGCGCCAACCACGACAACGTGGAAGCCGATCAGGTGGACAATCCGGAACGCTACTGCGGCAATGGCTATATCATGTCCAGTTGGGCAGAAGCCAACGCCACCGGTTTTTCCAGTTGTTCGGTAAATCAGATGACCGCCAAGGTCGACAGCCTGGGCAACCACGATGCCTGCTTCAATTACCCGGTAGATGCAGGATTCAGC
>NZ_JBNPEC010000148.1:0-23927 GCF_051117345.1 Alcanivorax sp. | reverse complement strand
CACTGCCCCGACTACACCATTGATCTTGCCAACGTAGTGCTTACCGACGACAAGTGCATCGTCATACAGGCCCGGCCTGAAAGAGACTCACTTGACTATCAGGAGTACCAGCAGCAGGCGCTGGTAATGCGGGAATACTACACGGTAGGCAATGCAGCGGGCATCGAGCTCAAGAGCCTCAAGTGACTCAGCGATTACGATCACATCCCGAAGATGTGGGTTGAGCGTATCAACGCTTACTATCAGTATTCGGTGCTATGGGAAGAGCCGGGTCGACCCTCGGTGCGTGCCAGGGAAGTCCACTATTCCGCAGACGGCTCTGACCGTGAGTACATCTATTCAGCGCCCATTCTTCAGTTGCGAGGAGATTACCTGGAGTGGGATTCGGTGCTGAAGGAGGCAATATACTATCTCAATGACTCGCCGGGTCCGGTCAGTTTACGGGAACTCTACAGCGATCCACTCCAGAATGATGACTACACCTGGAGCAGCGTCAAAAGCGAGCAAGAGCAGTATGACGAACTCGGCAACATCAGGAATCGATATGTATTCTCGGAACCAATGAAAGGTCCCGATGGGACCTGGGCCAGCGCAGGCGCCGAGAGCTACGATTACTCTGAGTCAGGAGAGATCACCCTCGAAGTAATTTATCACGTGCCGGCATTTTCCAATGACGGTGTACTGCAGGCACCAGAGAGCATCAATCGAAACTGGGATGGCGATTCTCTTGTTGAAGAAACCATTTTCTCTCTTCCGCTGCAGACTCCTGCAGGCGACTGGCAATCAGTACCGGAGGAAAGGTTGTACTCAGTGGACGGTTGGACAGAGCTCAGCTATTACTCTGCCCCGCTCTTGGCTACGGATGGCACCTGGGAGTCCCTTGTGGTCCGAATGGAGACCACGTATGACACCGGCGGTACGGCAGTCCTGATCCAGTCGGAACCGCTGCAAGCCACGTCAGGCGAATGGCAAAGCGTGATGGTATCCACCTCGTGGAGCGAGCCATCCGGGTACAGTAACGACGCGGTCTTCTCGGAGCCTCTTCAGCAATCGGATGGCAACTGGGTGTCGGTGATGGAAAGCTCCAGCCGGACTTGGGAGGACGGCTCATCCCAGAGTATCACCTACACAGATCCACTACAGAACGACGACGGTAGCTGGACGTCAGTTCGTGACGAAGAGCGCAACTATTCGGACGGAACGATGGCGAGCATTGCGACCTATGCAGCGCCGCAGAAACCTTCGAATGGATTCTGGGGCACATCCTATCTGTCGCGCACCATCTGGTCGGGTAGTAACCGGACTGAACTCGACTATTCGTCACTGCTTGAGGCCCCGGACGGAAGCTTCGTAACGTCGGTAACGAAGGCCAAGCGCGCCTATGACGGCAGCACGCTCCAGACCGAGTGGCTTTACGCTTCACCCTATCTCGACGAGTACGACACCTGGACGACATACATTCGCCGCGTGAACTACCATAGTCGTGGCTGCTACACGACCTATTCCCAGAACGGCAGTATTCTGACCGACACGTGCCAGTAAGCACGAAGCCCTGCCCCGACGCGCTTGCTTTACGCCCGCATCGGGGCAGGGAAAATAACCAGTTGGCGATAAGACGTGGTAGAACCCGACCAAGCTGTAATCGCACATACTTATAATACAAAGGTATCCGAGTATCGCTATGATGGTGCACAGGAGTGTTTGTGGCTTATTTGAAGTGTTACGGTAGGCGGATAAAGATTAGCTACACCACTTCCTATACAAGTTTCTTGGATTCAGGAGGACTTAGGTGGACGCTTGCAGCCCCCCCAAGACCGCCTTTCTCTTAGAGCCATAATCCATAATATCTCCCCTCCATTTAACAGGCCTTGTTGTCTCTCAGTTCCAATACCTTTGAGCTAGAAAACAGGCAAAATAAACCGCACAGTTCTATAAGGTGAGGAAGTCTTATCAGGCTCTGCCCCCCACAAAAACCGGACTGTCATAAACTTTTCTTGTTTTCTGCACACAACCTAAACGCACTGTTTATACCCTTGCACCTCACTTGCTCCTTCTTAAAGAGCATGAATCAACACCAATCCTCACGGACGACTCGAACAGGCATATGGATGCCTAAAGCCACGCTTTACGGATTGGCTAAAAAATTAGTGAGGGAACCCAATGATCAAGAATGCCTCTTTGGCACTGGCTGCGCGCTGTGCCCTTAGCTTGCTATTGCCTACGACACTATATGCCCAAGACGTTGCCATTTCTGAAATTGCCTGGATGGGCACTACAGCCAGCACCGCTGACGAATGGATCGAGCTGATCAACAATACCAGTAGTGACATCAACCTGGGGGGATGGAGCCTTGCATCCACTGACGGCTCCCCTTCAATCACTTTGTCCGGCACTCTTCCCGCTAATGGGTATTTCCTGCTTGAGCGCACCGACGATAACAGCGCTCCCAACATTGATGCAGACTTCATCTATACCGGCGCTCTTGGCAATACCGGAGAAATGCTGGAGTTGCGTGATGACACCAGTACGCTCCAGGATGCGACGTCTTCCAGTTGGGCAGCAGGCGACAATACCAGCAAGGCAACGATGGAGCGCATCGAGCCGTTTGCTGACGGCGCCCTGAGCAGCAGCTGGGCCACTGCAACAACGGCTTACATGGTCGGCTACGGCACTCCACAGAATGCTGCTACAAGCAGTGGCAGTGGTGGTACTCCACCCGTATCAGAAGCGTTCAGCTATAACCTTGAATTTGCTGGAGGGCTGACTGCATCGACTGTCACCGACCCCAATTCCAGCTCCTCTGCCAACAGCTCACTCCCCATGGCCCAAGCCATGCTGAATCGTATCAATAATGCGGAAAACACTATCGATTTCTCTGTCTATGGTTTCCGAGAGCAATGCGCCTTCAAGGATGCCTTGGTTGCAGCCCAGATGCGCGGGGTAACAGTTCGTGGTTATGTGGATCAAGAAAGCGATGGCAGCTACACCTATCACGATAGTAATGGCTGTGACACCGCAGCTATGATTACTGCGCTGGGTAACGATGGCAGTGGCAAGCCCTGGGTACGTTTTGACCTGAATACCGGAACAGGGAATGGTTACAGCGCCATCATGCACAACAAATTCTTTATCATCGATGGCGAATGGGTATCTGTAGGGTCTACCAACTATAGCGATACCGGTATTGGAGGCGAATACAACGCAAACTGGAACATGCTGATCCAGTCCATCAATCTGGCCAATGTTTACACTGCCGAATTCAATGAAATGTGGCAGGACGGCCTCTCTCACAACGCCAAGGAAGACAACACCCTCCATCTACTACCAAGCTATACCGATGGCACCGAGGTCGAGAGCTATTTCGCCCCCACCGATGATGCCATGAGCAATGCCATTATCCCGGCAATCGATAGCGCAAGCACCAGCCTGGATGTTGCTATTTTCTATATGACCAGCCAGGAAATTGCTGATGCCATTCTCGCCGCTCATACTCGTGGCGCCAACGTGCGGGTCATTATGGATTCCACAGGGGCAGGCAACAGCTACAGTAAGCATCCCCAGCTTTGTAGTGCCGGCGTCCCAGTTAAGATCGAAAACTGGAACGGCAAGATGCACATGAAGGCCCTGATGGCAGATGATGATCAGCTGATCATCGGCTCACAGAACTTCACCGGCGCTGGCAATAGCAGCAATGATGAGAACACCCTGCTGATTAAGGGCAACGCCATGGGCAACATCAGCTCGTCCTATAATGCTTACTTCGGCGCACTCTGGAGCAGCATCCCCGAAACCTTCAACTGCACCAACCCTGGTGCTGAGAGTATTTCTACCGGTAACACCTGCTCCGACGGAGTCGATAATGATTACGATGGCTTCATCGACAATGCCGACAGCGGTTGTTCTGGCTCTCTGGAAACCACCTACGAACAATGTACCGATGGCAGTGATAATGACGGTGACAGCTATATCGATGCCGATGACTATGATTGCTGGGACGCGCTCGGCCTGGAAGCAGAGAATACCCAATCGGCCTGTACCGATAGTCTGGACAACGACGGTGATGGTTATGCCGACGCGGCAGACTATGACTGCTGGCCGGCACTGGGCCTGAGCAGTGAAAGCGATACCGCTGCCTGCAGTGATGGCACCGATAATGATGGCGACGGCTTTATCGATGGATCGGATTACGATTGCAGCGGTGTCACTGGGCTTCCCTCAGAGAGCGGTGAAGCGGTCTGCAGTGACAATGTAGACAACGATGGAGACAACAAAAAGGACCATAAGGATACTGACTGCCCGGGGACCACTGGTGGTAACGGTAACAAAGGGAATGGCAACCAGGGCTAAATTACCCGCATAAGGAAAGGGGCCGTGAGGCCCCTTTTCGCATCAAAGCTTCTTGAGCTTTTTCTTCATCTTCTTCAGGACATTTTCCTGTTTGCTGATCTTGGCCTTGCTGGACTTGATGGCTTTCTTCAGCTTTTTCTTCTTGGACATGATGTGACTCCGTATTTCTGGATCAAATTAACGGGCCGGAAGAACTCGGCTAGTCACCGGACTGCTTTTCCTGGTCCTTGATGAAGTCGCGAATGAACCTGCGAACTTCACGAGCTGCGCTGGTATCAAGCTCCTCACAGAGAGAGACAAAGCGGGCTCGCTCCTCATCATTGATGCGGATGATCAGCTGGCTGTTCTTTTTTTTCGATTTGGGCTTGGACATACCGTTAACCACAGAGAGAAAAAAGTGCAGCAGCATCACCTGCCCATGCGCGACACTGAACCACATTATTGACCATCCCAAAGATAGTCAATGTATATACAAAAATAACAGCGCGTCTCCCATGAAAATCTTAGATGTGCGATGACCAAACACCGGCTTTGGCCATAAAACTGTCAAACCCGGTCGCTAGTCTGCTTGTATGGAAAAAACCGCCCGCACCGGTCGCAGCAAGCTGCCGGTCTTCATATTGCATACCCTGGTGATTGTCTGCCTTGCCGGTGCCTTTCTCACCGGCATGCGCATTGCCTCCGCTTCCGAGCCCCAGAGCTGGGCGGCAGTGATCACTGCCTTTCTTCCCCAGGGCAACGTCTATCGCTGGCACAGTTATCTGGGTGCCGGGATTCTCTTTATCACCGTCGGCTATGTGATCTTCATCGCCGTGTCCGGCCATTACCGACGGCTGAAACGTCTGCCTAAACAGTCACGCTGGTCGCGGGAAAACCTGGTGCGGCAGATCATCGCCTTCGGGCTGGTTCTGGTGGTCCTCTCGGTGACCACCGGCCTGTGGTTGTACCTGGGCGACCCGGGTCAGTACCGCAGTCTTGTTCTGACGGTCCATCATGTCAGCGCCTGGAGCTTTGTGGTTTACACCGTGGTGCATCTGCTCAGCGTACTGCTGGCAGGCGGGATGCGCCGGCTGCTGGCTATATTCCTGCCCCGTTTCACCCAGCCTGGCCTGACCGCCATCGCCTGTGTGGCCGCTCTTGCCGTGGCGGGCTGGCTCTACGCTTCCGGTAACCGTGCCGGCTCGGAATTACTCCTTCACTACACCCAAGCTCCTGTGGCGCTGGACGGAGAAGCCCGGGAAACAGCCTGGGCAGGCATTGCGCCCGTCACTGTCCATACCTTCAAGGGCCGCAACCAGGGTGATGATGGCATTCCTGTGGAGATCCGCGCCCTGCACGACAGCCATTACGCGTATTTCCTGTTTTCCTGGCCGGACCCTACCCGCAGCCTGACCCATTTGCCGCTGGAAAAAACCGAAGACGGCTGGAAGGTCATCCAGACCGAAGCCCGTACTGCCAATGAGAACGTCTTCTATGAAGACAAGTTCGCGGTCATGCTGTCCCGCTCCTCGGAAATGGCCGGGGCCGGCACGGTGCATCTGGGCAAAGGGCCTCTGTCACGTCACCCGGATTCTGCCGGCGGCCGGGGACTGCACTACACCACCAATGGCGTCTATGTGGATGTCTGGCATTGGAAGGCGGTTCGCACCGGCCTGAGCCTGGGCCAGGCCGACGATAACCACTTCGGCCCTGCCCTGCCCTCCCAATCGGAATACAAACGCTACACCGCCGGCTACCAGAAAGACCCGGACTGCGAACACCTGGTGCGCTGGGAAGCCAACGACTATCAGCTCAAACCCGAGTGTGGTGGCTACATCATGAACTGGACACTCTATGATGATGGCATTATCCAGCCCCGCCGCTTGCCCCGGGACATTCGCCAACTGCAGAGCCTGAGCCAGATGGACCGGGATGCCAGTACCTCCGACCAGGGCCAATGGTGGATGAACTGGAACAACACGGTGCGCTACAACGCCGAAACCGACACCCTGCCGGTAGGCACGGTGATACCGTCGGTACTGTCTCTTGGGCCTTTTACCCAGGGACGCGGCGGCGTGGATGCCGGGGCCCGCTGGGCCGATGGCCGCTGGACACTGGAAATTCGTCGTCGCCTGCAGGTGAACAACAAGTATGACCTGCCCATCGAGGACGGCATGCATTTGTGGGTGGCGCCGTTCAATCATAGCCAGACCGGCCATGCCTACCATTTGCACCCGCTGAGGCTGTCGCTGGAACCCGCACCGAATGAGTGAACGGGACAACCGCCTCTCCCTGATCCTGCCGCTGTCGCTGGCAGTGTTGATGCTGTTGCTGCAACTGGCCGTGGACAACCAGTTATTGCGTCTGGATGTGGATGCCCTGCAGCAGGGCCAGATCTGGCGACTGCTGACCGCCCACTGGGTACACGCCAGCATGCCCCATGCCTTACTGAACCTGGTATCCCTGCTGGCCATTCTCTGGCTATTACCGGAGCTGCGGGCACCCCGGCGGTTACTCACTGTGCTATTGGTGAGCAGCCTGTGGATTGGTTTGATCCTGTGGCTGTGGTATCCACACATTCGTTTGTATCTGGGTTTTTCCGGGGTGTTCTATGCGCTGTTGGCCAGCGGCACCGTGCTCATTTGGCCGTCCCCATTGGGCCGCTTGCTGGCCCTGTTCCTCTTGCTCAAAGTCATCTGGGAACAGACTCTTGGGCCCATACCATTTTCTGCCAGGCTCTCTGACGGCAAGGTCGCCATTGAGGCCCATTTGCATGGCGTGACCAGCGGTTTGCTTGTGGGACTACTGATACGCAGGAATAACCAACACCCCCGCCTCTAAACAGAAAATAGTGAAGTTTTCAGGCTGCTCTCAGCAGCCGCTAGCAAAATAAACTCTCGTTGAGATCTGTGGTTAGTGGCCGTATTGCACGATATACGTTTAAACGAAGCATCGCTGTATTCGGCTTTTTTCAGCAGTATTTTTGACACTATTTCGTCACGCTCTACCTTTACGTTAACCCTCACATAATCACGGCTTACGTCGCTACAGTATTGTTACAACGCTTAGTAACGGAACGCCTGTACAAAATTAGTGACCCGGATTCAGTCTACGTTGTAGCCTAGAGGGCCGTCATGTGCATGGAGTGTAAAACGATGAGCAAGCAGCCCGTCCACCTCAAGCCCATTTACCCTGCAAAGACACACTCCAAAATGAACGCCAGCTTTCTCGGCTACGTCGCCCTGTTTACCACGTCTGAAGAGATCCTGGCGTTTGGAGGCTATGGTCATCCCGAAGACCCATCTTACCGAACAGACCACCCTGCCTGGGCTCATCGTTTTGAAACGCTGGAAGACCTGAAACAGCTACATGCCCAAGAGCCAGTACTTCCCTTGGCCCTCTATGACACGAACGGTGAACTGTTGCTAGAGCATGTAGCTCCGACACATTAATGCAATATAGCCTGAGTACCATGCCCTCCGAGGTGTAACCCTCAACCCTCAAAGTAATAAAAAGGCAACGTCTCCTTATTTCGGGGTCCATAGGGATCTGGCCCCTTTTGTTTCGTTCTCCTTTCTCTGTCACACCCCTTTAATACTTTTTTCTTATTCTCGAATAATGTCGAGTGCTTTCCCAAGTAACGCTGATATTGACGAGGTAGCTACCTCGTCTTTTTTTTGTTCTTTTAACGCTCGACATTCCTGACGCAAACATTGGCCATAAAAAAACGCACCCCGCCAAAGCAAGGTGCGCTGTTATTGCCCGGTTCAGGTATCAGCCACGGCGACGCAGGCGTCGCCCTCCCATCAGCATCAGAGCCAGCAGCAGGAACTCGAAACCGCTGGCACCCAGGAACTCATCGTCATCATCGTCCCCGGCATTGCCACCGCCTTTGTTCTCGCCACCGGTATCCGGGGTTTCCCCTTCCACGTCAGCCATCTTCAGATCCGCATACACCAATCGGTGATCCGAGCTCTGTACACCCGGGCCAACCAGCGGGTACAGCACATCCGCCTGCCCTGGCCAGAATACGGCGGTCTGTTCCACGTCCAGGCCGAACTGGGAGGGCAGCACATAGTCGGCACGCATCTGCCAGTCGGCGGTGTGATTGGGGGCGTTCTCGTTATCCGGGTCATTTTCCACGGCACCGGTGCTGGACGGCATGACCGTACCGTTCACATGGCTGCTATCGATCAGCAGGCTCATCGGGTCACCAGTGGCATCGCCCTCTACCGGCGAGGCGTTCAGGTCACCCAGGATCACGAAGCGGGACTCCGCTGCCAGGCCACCGGTATTACCTTCGTCATCGTAGATGTAGGAAGACTTGGCCGGGTCCACGTAATCCGCCCAGAAACGAATTTCGTCATGGTTACGTTTGCCGTTGCGGTCTTCCTCGCCATCAAACACCGGTGGCGTGGGGTGACTGGCCAGCATGTGTATCACGCTGCCGTTCACTTCCACCGGCACATCCCAGTGGCTCTTGGATGACAGCCGGAAAGCGTTCAGCTCTTCGTCCGTGAACCACGCTTCGCCGGTTTCCGGGTCAGTGGGCAGCATGGCATCGGGCATGTCCTTCCACAGGAAGGTCTGGAAGGTGCGCACCTGGTCGGTAACGATGGGGTATTTTGACAGCAGCACCATGGCGTACTGGCCCGGGAAATCGCCAAAGCCGTAGGCATCATCGCCACCACTGCCTGCTTCACCGTCGTTGTTGAAGTCGTAGGGCGTCATGATGCCGGTGTTGGATTCCGCCAGGTACATGTAGGCGTATTCAATCGGGTCCGCACCGTTCTGGCTGACCTTGAAGTAGTTCTCCTGGAGAGCCTGCACCGCGGTGCCGTCGGCCACATAGTCGAACTCGTTGAGCAAAATCACATCCGGGCGAACACGCTGGATGATTTCCGCTACCTTGGCGATCTGGCTATCTTCACCGCCTTGGGCATCAGTGAGAATCTTCCCTTCACTGCTGCGGTTCAGGTAGGCATTGAATGTGGCCACTCGCAGATCCCCCTGCGCCTCCGGCACTCCTTCGTTGGTGGATGCCACCACGGTCACCAGATCATCCCGAGTCACGGTGCTGGTGATGCCATCGGCGTCGGTCACCGTCAGCGTCACGGCGTAGGTGCCAGCCTCGGCATAGGTGTGCTCCACCTCGGCGTCGCTGGCGGTGTTACCGTCACCGAACTCCCACAGGTAGGTGTAGGGCGCCACGCCGCCACTCACCGAGGCCTTGAAGGTCACCGGCTGGATGGTGGTGTATTCGGTCTGGGCCAGGTTGAAGCTGGCGTTCATGGCCTCTTCCCCATAGGTACTGATCATCTGGAAGTTGTCCACTCCGGTGCGACGGCCTTCGCCGGACCCCGTGCCGGTGGTAGTGTAGCGGAACGCGATGTGCGCCGTGCCGGTGAACTGGGCCACGTTCACTTCGTAGTCGGTCCAGGCGTCATTTTCTGCACCGGACTGATCCACGTCCAACGTCTCCCAGGTAACACCTTCGGCCAGCGGGTCCCCGCTACCGGAGTAGTTATTGGAAATCAGTACTTCCAGGGCCGGGCCGCCGTAGTTGGTGTAGATCTGGAAACGGGCCAGAGCATTTTGCCAGTTCAGAATCTGCAGTTCCGGCGAAATCAGCCAGTCATCGCTCACATCATCGGCACCGAAACCGTTGGCGATAGCGCCGGTCTGGTCGGCACGCTCTTCCACCACCCAGTCCGCGTTACTGCTGCGCGAGTAGGCGCTGAAGCTACCCAGGGAACTGACGTCGTCAAACTCCTCCTTGGTGACTTCCTTTTCCTGCTTGACGCCGTCCAGGGTTTTCACGATCCGGGCATTGGCAATGCCCATGCCTGCGCCATCCCCCGGGCCGGTACCGGTAGACGTGTAGACGAAGGCGATGTGTACCGTGCCTTCGTAGCCAGCCAGGCTGATCGGCCCCATGGATTGCCACTGATCAAACAGCACCGGGAAACCCACATTCAGGTCGGTCCAGGTAGCCGTCTGCGGATCGGCGCCATCGGTATAGTCAGTAGAGATCATCACCTTCAGGGCCGGGCCGTCGTACTTCTGATAGAAGTCGAATTCCAACGCGGCGCCCTCCTCGATGTTGGTGCCCGGGAAGATCAGCCAGTCGTCACTGGCGGCATCGGCACCGAAGCCATTGATGAAGGCACCATTGATGCCCAGTTCATTACCGCCTTCCCAGTTAGCAGTACTGGCGGCACTGTGGTTGGTCCAGTCGGAAGGAATACCGGAGGCAAAGTCCGTGCCTTGCACGGTGGCGTTCTGGTAGTTGCCCCGTACCACGATGTTATCCACTTCCCAGGCACGGCCATCGCCGCCACCCGTACCGGTAGACACATACTGGAACGCCAGATAGACCGCTTCGCCACTGATGCCGGAAATATCCACGCTGGTGGGCGTGAACACATAGCCGCCTTCCGCCGGTGCCGACCAACAGAAACTGTCGGTGGTGTCGTTGCACTCGGGGATGGTCGTCCAGCTTGCAGACGCCGGGCTCGCATTCACCGCCGGGTCGTAGTCACTGGAATAGGCCAGCCGCAGCATGGGGCCATCGAAGTTATAGGCACTTTCGAAACTGAGGGAGGCGTCGACATAGAAATCCAGCGCCAGGGCCGGGGTAATCAGCCAGTCATCACTGATGGCATCGGCACCAAAGCCATTCATGTAGGCATAGTTGGCGCCACCGAATTCCGCCGCTGCCCAGTCATTGTTACTGGTGACGCTGAACTGGCTCATTGCACCCAATGTGGCGCTTTCAAAATCTTCCTCGAAGATTCTAGGCACCGCATTGGACAGGGTTTCCGCAGCCACAGGGTCGCTGGCTGCGGCCAGGCCGGCGGCGCTGTAGGGGCGCACCCGGTATTCGTAGCTCACGCCTTCATCAAGCTGACTGTCCACATAGCTGGTGGTATCCGCCTCCAGGCGCCAGGTGAGAATATCCCAGTAGCCTTCAGCGTTTTTCCGCTCCAGTTGATAACCGGTTTCCTCGAAAGTGGCGGCATCATCCCAGTTCAGTTCGATCTCGCTGATCGACAGCGGTGTAGCTGCCAGCGTGGTAGTAACAGCGGGAACGGTATCGACGACATTGGAGACTACCGCCGTCAAATCCATATCAAAGCTCACGTCGGAGCTGCCGGCATCCGCCTGGTGAAGCTCCACGGCAACCACGTTATTGCCGGCCTGTAACAGCTCTGGTTGCAGATGGAATTCGTAGTAGGTGCTTTCCGCTGAGCCACCAATGGCATTGCTGGCGAAGGTGGACACGGTAATTTCACCGTCAGGCATGTTGCTGCGCAGGGCTTCCTGGCCATTGATGTGCACCACGGCACCGTCATCACGTAACAGACGCAGAGTCAGTTTGATCACGGCTCCCGGGTCAGCCACAGTGAAGCTGCGACGGAAGTAGGTGGTGGTGAACTTGTTGTTGGCATCAGCCCCGAAACTGATTTCGGTAGTTTCGTCGCCATCACCATAGCCCAGTTGGGCATTGCCCATGGCCCAGGCAGAGTCATCAAAGGCCAATTGCTCCCAACCATCCGCAGAGCTGCCGTCATTCAGATAGCGCCACTGGCTGCCGGTGCCGACCAGTTGCACATTATCGATGTCAGCGCCTTCAAATCCAGTGGCCGGAAGACTGATGACTTCACCGGACAGCGGCTGCCAGAACGGCAGGCCGGCCGGCATGGCGAAAGCATCCGCATCCTGCTCCGCCTGGGTCAGCGCCGTAACAGTGGACGGGTCGAGCAGTGCGCCGGCATTCATTTCGTTCTCGGAACCGAAACGGACGGTACGAATATCCAGATTGTCCGGGGAAGCATGGACCAGTTTGAATTGCCAGAAGGACGCACTGTCCATGGTCCAGGGCTTGTCATCATCGGTGGGGCGGGTCGGAGCGCCCCAACTGCCTTCACCGATCAGCAGAGTGCCGTTGGCATCATCGCGCTTGAAGTCCTGGTAGCTGCCCTCGCCAGTGTCGTAGACCACCGGGAAGGTGTACTTGGACATATGAGTATCGGACTCCACAAGTACGTCGAAACCGGTATCGGTAAAAGTCTGTGCCCAGGCGTCGATGCGGCCGTCACCTTCGGATTTCCCGCTAGTATGCGGGCGCATGGGGCGGTGGTAGTTACCGATCTTCCAGGTTGCAGAAGAGCCTGCCGCATCTGAGGCCAGCCAGGCAGTCTGCGCATCCCAGACAGTGCTGTCCTGGGTGGCGTAGGCACCATAACCCACGCCGGGCTCGGCTTCGGAATTGAGCGTAAAGATGCGCATCATGTCACCCCCCACATTCAGGCCGTAATAGCCATCCTCGGGGATACCGAACACATGGCTGAGCATGTCGGTGACATCGTTTTCATGGTTTCCGTGGGTGGCCACGATGGGATAGACCCGGCCATCGTCACTGCGGCTGAGCTGCCAGTCTTCCAGCCATTCCACCCACTGGGCATGGGAACCCACATCGGTAAAGTCGCCGTTGAACAACACAAAGAGGGGACGAATGGTTGAGACCAGCTCCATGCCGATCTGGCGCGGTTCGCGGTTGGTCCGCGAGTCGCCGCCGGCGATAAAGGGGAAATCACTGGCACTGTCCGGTGCCGTCATGAACCACGACGACTCACTGCACCCTTCGCTGTCACAGATCTGATAATAGTACGCGGTATCCGGGGTGAGGCCGGTGATCCTGGCAAGCTGCGTTTCCAGTGTGTCCGAAGCCGCATCGCCGGGATGCAACATCGCGGTAGTTTCATCCACCTCTTCACGGACCCAGCCGCTGCCGTCGCTGCTGGTCCCGATCATGACATGAGGGTCCGACCCGGATACCAAGCGCCAGCCCAGTGTTGCGGTGGTTGCCGGATCATCAGTCCAAGCCAAGCGATGCAGATCGCTGGCTGCATATGACACCTGATTACAGCCAGCCAGCGCGAGCAGCGCAGCCAGTAAACGCCCTTTCATACCCTCACCCTCTTTCGTTATTCGTTCCGTTAAAACTGGGAGCAAACCAGAAGGCAAAGTAGCAAGTGATTATTACGTGAAGGACACAGAAATATGTCTGTTTTTGAAAGGGAGTGAGTTTGTCATTTAAATGACAGAAGCCTTAACGTGGCTATCAATTCATGCACACCTATAATACAAAGGTGTGTAATGGCAGTTTCTGCGGCATTCCTCTGAGATTTTCAAAAAATCTCGCTACTAGAAGCCACACTTATTATTCGACTGCACTTGGCAAGTACTACCAACTTGAAAGGCCAACAAATTACGAACAAAACGGGGTCTTTTACGGTTTGATAACCAAGACCTAGCCTCCAGCATTTATTCCAACACTCAATACCAACTCATATTCCCCTGAACACCAGCCTTGTCCCACTCAGCATTACCGCCTTTACCGGCAGCGCCGCCTACTGCGCTGCGTCAGCGGTGGTATCAACCTGCTCCGCCAGCTGTTCGTACTCACTCAGGTCACGCTGGCATAGGGCCTCAGGGTCTACCGCCACGCGTTTTGACGAGGTACAACCAGCCCGCAGCACGAAAACCGTTAACGAAATAACGACGACCACCCGTCCCGAGTGGCGAAACTTTCACCAACACCGGGGATTTCCCGTTTGTTTTGTGCCGGCATCGTTGGCAACATGGAGTGGAGCCTGAACAAGAGACAACAAACAGACAGGCTCACCTTAACTGCAGGAGGCTTCGCATGAGCGATTACGACGACAGAGATGATTACCAGCAAGAAGCCGAAGACCTGTTGGAAACGATTGAGCAGGTAGAAGAAACCCTGACAGTCATGTCCAAAGTAGTCGGGCAGCTAAAGGAACAGGTGGCCTCACACCTTGACCCGTACACGGTTGAAATGAGCGCCGAGGAATTCCTGGAGCAGTGCGAGAACCTGGAAGGCACCTGGCACTAGTTCTTATCAGTGTGAAGTGACAGGGGCCGCATCGATGGCCCCACTCTCACCTACTCCGCGATCCTCTCCGGATAACGGCGTACCCCATCCACCCAGGTCCCTCGCACCTGGATAGACGACCAGTCACCGATAAATTCCCGCGGATCGCGATCCAGCCAGACCAGGTCCGCGCGCATGCCGATACGCAACTGCCCTACCCGATCTGCTACGCCCAGCTGCCTGGCGGCATCCACGGTGACTGCCTGCAGGGCCCGCTCCACCGGGATCGCCTGCTCCGGCCCCAGCAAGGCACCGGAGGCGGTGCGGCGCTGGACCGCATTCCACACCAGTTGCAAAGGCTGGAACGGCACCACCGGTGAATCCGCATGCAGGGTGAAGCGCAGCCCGGCATCCGCCGCTTCCGCCAGCGGACTGATGCGTGCTGCCCGTTCCGGGCCCAGGAAAATATCCCGGTGGCGATCGCCCCAGTAATACACATGGTTGTTGAAGAAAGAGGGAATCACATCCAACGCCTGCATCCGCGTCAGTTGCTCTCCGGTGGCCATCTGGGCATGGATCAGTACCGGTTGTACGGTCACGTCCGGGCACTGCTGCCGGGCCGCCGCCACCGCATCCAGGCTCATGCTGATAGCCGCATCGCCATTGGCATGGATCGCGGGCTGCCGACCGGCACAATGGAACTGCACCACCTGGTCGGTGAGCTGTTGGGGCGACTGGTTGGGAAAGCCCAGATATTCCGGCGGGTGATCCTCGGGCACGGTAAAATAAGGGTCGTTGAGAAAACCGGTATAGCCCTGCAAGGAACCATCACTGACCAGCTTCACCGACCCCAAGTGAACTCGCTCACCCTCCGGCAGGCTCCACTGGCCGTCCTGCCGTGCCTGCTCGGCCGCCGCATCCGGCCAGACACTGAGCCGCAGGGGAATCAGCCCGAAACGCAACGCCGGCACCAACGCCTTGATGGTGGCGGTATCGGCCAGGCCGTTCTGGGCGAAGGTAATCCCCCGTGACAGGTACAACCGCGAGGCCCGGCGCATGACCCGGTAGCCGTCCATGGCCGACAGCTTCAACAGGTTGGCACGCACCGGGTTGAACGCCGTCTCCGCCAGCAAGCCATTAAGGCGACCGTCGCTGTCGCGGCCATAATAGCCACCAGGCGGGTCCTGCACGTTCTCAGTGATGGACATGGCCTTCAGGGCTGCCGTGTTTACCACACCCAGATGGCCGGAGATATGCATCACCATGATCGGTCGGGTTTCACTGACCGTATCCAGTTCCGCCCGGGTGGGATAACGCTGGTCGCTCACCGTGGTGTCGTCGAACCCGAAGGCCATCAGCGTCCCATCCGGGCGCCG
Organism: Alcanivorax sp.; assembly: GCF_051117345.1. GTDB lineage: Bacteria > Pseudomonadota > Gammaproteobacteria > Pseudomonadales > Alcanivoracaceae > Alcanivorax. The sequence goes on along the minus strand of NZ_JBNPEC010000148.1, from coordinate 8,321 downwards.
CTGGGCCAGGGTACGCAACCGCTCCAGCAGGGTGGCAATACTATCCAGGTCGCCAATCGGCGGGCTATTGGCATCCACTGCCACCGCCGACAGTCCCTCACCGGGGAAATGGCCGTGGGCCTCGATAAAGCCGGGCATCAGCACACCACCCTGCAGATCCACCACCCGCACATCACGACTCACCTGGTCGCGCAGTGCATCGCTGTCCCCCAGCGCCACGATCTCGCCGCGCTTGACCAGCATGGCATCCACTTGGGGATTGCCCCGGTCCATGGTCATGATGGTACCGTTGGTAAACAGCTGCACCGGGGGCGGTGGCGGATTGAACCAGCGATGCACCCCGGCCACACCCACAGCCAGCAACGCCAGTAGCGATACGGCCCCGATAAACCAGACTTTTTTCATAGTGATCGCTCCTTGGCAGCGTGCTAGCGCTGACTCTGCCGTGACCTTCCTGCGGTCTCAAGCGGGAATATCACATTTGTTAATGAAACAGATCAGATTACCCCATACCTGTTCCCGCCCCGGGCGCGCTATAGTGAAGCCCGACGTGCAGCCTGCGCACCAACTTAAAGCAACTTTCCTGCACCAGCATGAGGAAAATGCGGCACCATCCTTGCATTAACCGCGGTGAATTTTGACAGCCACGCATTGTGGACTCCCGCTAACAGTCAAAACCGATAGCGGGATCAACTGGAGACAACGCACCATGAAAGCATCAGATTTGTTCGTTCGCGCCCTGGAAGCTGAAGGGGTTGAACACGTCTTCGCCATCCCCGGGGAAGAAAACCTGGACCTGCTGGAGTCCCTGCGCGGCTCGAAAATCAAACTGGTGATTACCCGCCACGAGCAGGCCGCCGGTTTCATGGCCTCCACCTATGGTCGACTCACCGGCAAGGCCGGTGTGTGCATGTCCACCCTGGGCCCCGGCGCCACCAACTTTGTAACCGCCGCAGCCTACGCCCAGCTGGGCGCCATGCCCATGGTGATGATCACCGGCCAGAAGCCGATCAAGACCAGCAAGCAGGGCCAGTTCCAGATCATTGATGTGGTCGACATGATGCGCCCGCTCACCAAGTTCACCAAACAGGTGGTCAGCGGTGACAGCATTCCCACCCGCATCCGCGAGGCCTTCCGCCTGGCCCAGGAAGAGCGCCCCGGCGCCACCCACCTGGAATTGCCGGAAGATATTGCCCGCGAACATTCCACCATGCCGGTGACCGAGCCCAGCTCAACCCGCCGCCCGATTGCCGAAGACAAGGCCATCTGCAAAGCCATCGAGGCCATTGAGGGTGCGCGCAAGCCGCTATTGCTGGCCGGGGCCGGGGCCAACCGCAAGCTGACCAGCAAGATGCTTCGCCAGTTCGTGGAAAAACTGGGTATCCCGGTGATCACCACCCAGATGGGTAAAGGCGTGGTCGACGAAACCGGCCCGCACTTCCTGGGCAACACCGCCCTGTCCGACGGCGACTTTGTCCACCGCGCCATCGACCAGGCCGACCTGATCATCAACGTGGGCCACGACGTGGTGGAAAAGCCGCCGTTCTTCATGCGCCCCGGCGGCGCCGAAGTAGTCCACATCAACTTCAACTCGGCCCAGGTGGACCCGGTGTATTTCCCGCAGATCGAAGTGGTGGGCGACATCGCCAACAGCCTCTGGCAGCTCAAGGAACGCCTGGAGCCACAGGAGCACTGGGGCTTCTCCGATTTCCACCGTATCCGCGATGCGCTGCAGAAACACATCCGTGAAGGCATCCAGGACGACAGCTTCCCGATCCGCCCGCAGCGACTGGTGGACGAGATCCGCAAGATCATGCCGGAGGATGGCATCCTCACCTTGGACAACGGCATGTACAAGATCTGGTTTGCCCGTAACTACCCGGCCACCAAACCCAATACCGTACTGCTGGATAATGCCCTGGCCACCATGGGCGCCGGCCTGCCCTCCGGCATGGCCGCCAAGATGGTGCACCCGGACCGGCGCGTGATGGCCATCGTCGGCGACGGCGGCTTCATGATGAACAGCCAGGAACTGGAAACCGCCGTGCGCCTGAAGCTCGACATCGTGGTACTGATTCTGCGCGATGACGGCTACGGCATGATCAAGTGGAAGCAGAACGATATGGATTTCCAGGACTTCGGTCTGGACTTCCAGAACCCGGACTTCGTCGACTATGCCCGTTCCTATGGCGCCTATGGCCACCGGGTGGAATCCACCGCCGGCCTGGGTCCCCTGGTAGAAGAGTGCTACCAGACCGGCGGCGTGCATGTGATCGACTGCATGGTGGATTACCGCGACAACAGCCGCATTCTCAATCGGGAAATCCGCGAGTTGAGCAGCAAGTTGTGACGTTAACCCCCAAGCGCTGAAGCCGGTCTTTACCGTTTGGGGTTTTGATTTAAGTGTCGGACGTCTGACGTCGGACGTCCGACGCGAAACAAACAGCACCCAGCCTCATGGCCCCAACCACGCCATCAAGGAACCGACATGCTAAAAGACGCCTACCCCTACTACCTGGCCAACGAAGCCGTCTTCGCCAACCAGGATCTGGATGTCACCGACAAATACAGCGGTGAAGTGGCCACCCGAGTAGCCATGGCCGATGCGGCCACCATTGATAAAGCCATCGACGCCGCTGACAAAGCGGCCAAACCCATGGCGCAATTGGCCCCCTACGAGCGCCAGGCGATTCTCTACCACTGCGTGAAACGCTTCGAAGAGCGCTACGACGAACTGGCCCTGGCCCTGTGTATTGAAGCGGGCAAACCGATCAAGGATGCCCGGGGTGAAGTAGGCCGCCTGATCGACACCTTCCGGGTAGCCGCCGAAGAAGCCGTGCGCATCGACGGCGAAATGCCCAACCTGGAAATCTCCGCCCGTGCCAAAGGCTATCGCGGCATGGTCAAGCGCGTGCCCATCGGCCCGTGCTCGTTTATTTCCCCGTTCAACTTTCCGTTGAACCTGGCCGCCCACAAAGTGGCGCCGGCCATCGCTGCCGGCTGCCCCTTTGTGCTCAAGCCGGCCAGCCGCACCCCCATCGGCGCCATCATCATCGGTGAAGTGCTGGCGGAAACCGACCTGCCCAAGGGCGCGTTTTCCATCCTGCCCTGCCACCGGGAAGGCGCCGACCTGTTCACCACCGACGAGCGCTTCAAGCTACTCAGCTTCACCGGCAGCCCGGACGTGGGCTGGGACCTCAAGGCCCGCGCCGGCAAGAAACCGGTGATTCTCGAACTGGGCGGCAACGCGGCGGTCATCGTCGATGAAGATGCGGACCTGAACGATGCGGTAGAGCGCATCGTCTTCGGCGCCTTCTACCAGTCAGGCCAGAGCTGCATCGGCGTACAGCGCATCCTGATCCACGATGCCATCTACGACGAACTGAAAGCCAAACTGGTGGAAAAAACCGCCGCCCTGAAAATGGGCGACCCGAAAGACGAAGACACCTTTATCGGCCCGGTGATTTCCGAAGGCGAAGCCACACGCCTGGAAAACTGGATCAACGAAGCCGTGGACGCCGGTGCTACCTTGCTGGTGGGCGGCAAGCGCGACGGCGCCATGCTGCAGGCAACCTTGCTGGAAAATGCCCCCAAGGGCACCAACATCGTGGAAGAGGAAGCTTTCGGCCCGGTGGCGGTGATCAGCCGTTTCAGCGATTTCGACGATGCCCTGAACACCGTCAACGAATCCAAGTTCGGCCTGCAGGCCGGCATCTTCACCCGCGACCTGTACAAGGCCCAGAAAGCCTGGGACGAGCTGGAAGTGGGTGGCGTCGTGATCGGCGACGTGCCCAGCTGGCGGGTGGACAACATGCCCTACGGCGGCGTGAAGGATTCCGGCCTGGGCCGCGAAGGCATCCGCTGGGCCATCAACGACATGACAGAAGAACGACTGCTGGTGATCCGCACACCGCAGTCCTGATCGGTTACCTCCCTCAGGACCAGGGAGCACGGGCCCGTCATCGCAAGATGGCGGGCCCGTTTTTAGGTAGGACAGCGCCGAGCCCTCAACAATTGACAATCACCATACTTGTCAAGGGCCTTTTGCCACAGGCTAAAGCCGACCTCACAAACCTTCACTACACGCTCATCTGTCATTTGCTACCGTCAATGGCCAAACGAATGCCGTTCAGCCCGATTTTACCACCTATCACAAGTTAGTTATTTACTATCAAACCCGTTCAGATCACTTTACGACCTGACGAAAAGTGTGACATGTGTCACAAAATTCATATGCAAAAAACCGGTCCGAGACCGGCCAGGAGATCCTCAATGAAGAAACTTCTCACTGCTTCTGCCATGACTGCGGCACTCTTCAGTGCTCCCCTGGCCAGCCAGGCGGAAACGGTAGACACAACATTCGACGTACTGCTCACCCTGCTTGCTTCATGCACCGTTGACCAGCCTAATGATCTGGATTTCGGCACACGTACCGAAGCAGCCGTGAATACAGGTGGCATTACCTCCACCACCACCGTTGTCGTGACCTGCTCCAACGGCACTGGCTTCGACATTGGCTTGAGCGGCACCAATGGCAGTCGTGCCATGACCACCGCCGCAGGCTCATCGGTAGCCTATGAACTCTACCAGCCCGATAACAGCACTGCTTGGGAGAGCGGCGCTCCCGCCGTGGAAGTGTCCGATGTAGGTAACAGCGCCCCACAGAATTTCACTGTGAACGGCTTGATCCCAGCCCAGACAGCCACGATTGCCGCTGGCGATAATATTGACGGCGATACCGGTATCAATCTGAGTGATACCGTCACTGTGACCGTCACGTTCTGATCCGCATAGCCACCATTGACCGCCCCCGCTGTGGGGCGGACAGGATCGGGGATGCATTTACGTGAATTCATCATCCACCTCAATACGCCGCTTGATAGAGAGACAGGTGCTCACCGCCCCTGCTTATCTGCTCGCGGCGTTTTTGTGTTGGGTGGGCCCTGCGTGGGGTCAAGACTCCCAGCTTGCTGATTCCGGTGAAACATCACAGAGCCGGGTGTCTTTAAACCAGACCTTCTCTCAATCAGATATTGCCCGTCTGCGAGCCCAGGCCAGCGGCAAGAGTAACGCTGCCTATATTGCCTATCCGCAACTGATCCTCAACGGCTCAGCCACCGCTCACATGCTACCCACCCAGGTGTATGGTCAGGAGCTGGCTGTGGAGACCCGGGAATTACAGAAAATCGGTGTTCAGTTCCCAACCCCTCCCCAGGCTCAATGGCAAACCCTTAAAGAACTGGGCATCGCCGGGCGCTATGACAACAATGCCCAACAGATCAACCTGGTGGTCCCGGCGCAATGGCTCCCGCAACAATCCCTGACCACAGGCACATTCCAGAACAACAGCCCGGTGCAGCGCGGCCGGGGTGCACTGCTGAACTATGATGCATTCAGTACCTGGCAGGAAAATGGCGAGAAAACCACTTCGGCAAGCCATGAGGCACGCGTATTTGGTGATTGGGGCGCCTTTAGCAGCAGCGGCGTGGTACGTTGGAATGATGCCGACCCGGATACTTCCGGCGACTACGTGCGGCTGGACAGTTTCTGGCGCTATACCAACCCGGACAGAATGCGAACCTATGTTGTCGGCGACACGCTCAACGGGGCGCTAAGCTGGACCCCTACTGTACGACTCGGTGGGGTTCAGATCTCGCGGAATTTTGCATCAAGACCGGACCTGATTACCTTCCCGCTACCGCAAATCAGCGGTTCTGCCTCGCTGCCTTCCGCACTGGAAGTCTTCGTCAACGACTTGCGCCTGACCGAACAAAATGTTCAGCCAGGCCCTTTTCTTCTGGAAACCTCCCCCCGTCTGACCGGGCTTGGGGAAGTGCAGGTAGTGACCACCGACACGCTGGGCCGACAAGTCAGTCAGACCGTTCCCTTTTACGTCAGCCCACAACTCCTGCGTGAAGGGTACTGGGACTACTCCGCCACAGTAGGCGCTCCCCGCCGTTTCTACAGTGTACGCTCCAATGACTACGATGATGACCCGGTCGCTACCGGGGTGGCACGTTACGGCCTCAATGACCGGCTCACCTTGGAAGCCACAGCCAGCGCCAGTGAATCACTCGCCAATGCCGGTGCCGGGGTGGTGTTTCGCCCTGGACTATTTGGCGTCAGCAACCTGGCCCTGGCCCACGGCGAGGACGACCTCAGCCAGGGGACCCAATGGGTCGCCGGGCATGAATTCCGCACCCGCCGTTTTGGCCTCAGCGGGCAGTACACACGCCGCACCGAAGGGTATCGGGATCTGGGTAACAGCCTGGATGTGCGCCCAGCCATCGAAAGCAGCCTGCAGGTCAACGGCAGCCTGAACCTGGACCAGCACGGCAGCCTCAATGCCAGCTACCTGGATACCCAGCAGTTCAATGGCGATGAAAACCGCTTTCTGGTGATTGGCCATAATCGCACGCTTTGGCGGCGACTATCGCTTACCCTGAGCGTGAACCAGAACCTGGATGACAGTGAAGACCGGACCTGGCTGGCGTCTTTCAACTACCATCTGGATCGATCCCGGGACCGCCCCTTACAGGCAGGCGCCCGCATCAGTCATGATGAAAAGGATGCCAGCACCAGCACTGTGCTGACCTTGCAGCGCCAGGTAGAACAATTCTGGGACCTGGGCTGGGATCTGGCCTATAGCCCTGATTCAGACGGGATTCGCCGCGCCAGTGGCCGCTGGTGGACCCCCTACCTGGATGTACAGGCCGGCGTGTTCCGCCAGCAGGACACGACCAGCACCTTTGCCAACCTGAGCGGCTCTCTGGTGACCAACTACGAGGACGTGTTTGCTGCCAACACCATGGATAACAGCTTTGCCATCGTAGATGCCGGCGGTTTCACCGATGTTCCCGTGCGCCGGGCCAACCGGGTTATCGGCCATACCAACCGCAATGGTAAATTGCTGCTTCCGGACATGATTCCTTTCACGGAAAACAAGCTGAACATCGAGATCAACGATCTCCCGGTGGATGCCCAGATCGGTAACACGGAATTACTGGTCAAACCGGCCGACCTTACCGGCATTACCGCACGCTTCTCCGTTGAGCAACGCCACAGTGCCGTTCTAGTGATCCATGACACCGGCGGTGAACCTGTACCTGCAGGGAGCCGGGTACTGTTCAGTGACACCGATGTCACCGTTGTAGGTTACGATGGAGAAGTGTTTATTCAGGGGCTGGAAGCGGGCAACAATGAGTTGGGAATTCTTAACGACGGCAAACTATGCACGGTTCGATTCGATTTCACCCCTGCGCCAGGAACCTTGCCACGGGTCGGTCCCTATACCTGCAGACCGACCTCTGAAACCATTGATCCATAAAGGGTGATGTGCATCATGATAAAACGCTTCACTGTCCTCTTCGTTTCCCTGCTGTTAGCCCTGGCTACGCCGTTGATGGCCGGACAGCTCACCGTGGCACCCATTCGATTAACCATGAGCCCGATGCAACCCAACGCCACTTTCACGCTCACCAACGGCTCCAACGATGACGGCTTTTATCAGTTACAGCTCTTTGCCTGGGAACAGGAAAATGGTGAGACGGCACTCAAACGGCAGCAAGACCTGATCATCACTCCACCCGTCACCATGATTCCCGGCAACAGCGACCAGGTGGTGCGAGTGGTACGCCAGCGCCCTACGGCTTCCGACAAGGAAAAAAGTTATCGCCTGATCATCAGTGAAGTGCCGGATACCGAATCGGAACGTGGCGCTCAACTGAAGGTCCTTCTCAGGCTTTCCGTGCCGATTTTTGTCGGTGACAAAAGCCAGACCCACGCCCTGTCAGTGACTCAACAACAAAACCGATTCGTCATTCACAATCGCGGCGACGGCCACGCTCGCCTTGTGGACGCCTATTGGCTGGATGACAAGCAACAACAGCATCCCATCCGCAAAGGGCTGGTGGGTTATGCACTTCCTGATAGCGATTTGTGGCTGGATCACGAAGAGCTTGACGACAGACCGACAGCCATCACTTTTACTGCCAACGGCAAAAGCCTGACCTTGCCCGTTGAGGAGGAATGATGAAAACGGGAATCATGTTGCTGTCTAGCGCCGTACTCTGTTTAACCCCGCCGGCATGGGGGGTGGTGAATTGCAGTATAGACGGCAATCCCATCCTGGAATTCGGCAACGTGGATCCCTTTACCGGCGGCAATGTACTAACGCAGGTCACAGTGAACTGGTCGTGTACCCGTGGTTTTTTTGATTCTAACCAGAGCACCATGTGCGTTCATGTGGGCAACGACAATAGCGGCGGCATGTTGCCGCGGCGGCTGGTACCCAATAGCACCCAGCCGCCATCGCGCCCCTT
>NZ_JBNPEC010000147.1:0-5036 GCF_051117345.1 Alcanivorax sp. | reverse complement strand
CGATCAACCAGTTTGGCGCCGGCAGCTTCAAACGTGCTGTCCGGGTAACCGGCAATATCACCGGCACCACGCTCAATGATGATCTCGACACCTTGTTTTTTCAGCAGTGCGCTGACATTGGCAGGCGTTATAGCAACGCGCTGCTCGCCAGGGCAGATTTCCTTGGGAACACCGATAATCACCTGCGTTACCCCCGTCTGTGGTTCGCAAATAATCAGCTATCAGGGCGGCAGAGTTGGCAACCCGGCGCCTTGAAAGCCTCGTTAAACGGTCGCTTCATGGGAGCCGACCGACAAGAGCCTGTCTCAGGCCCTTGCGTCCCGAGTGTGCTGGAAAATAGGTGGCCGGTTGGCCGTTACTGTCATCCATCACACTGCGAAGGTCGAATACCGCCGGTAGACCCGATACTGCAATCGTTGCAGTGAGGCAAACCGGGCGACGATCTTCGTCGGTGGCGCAAAGGCCTGAAACAGGCTCTCAGCAGGGTGCTAACCTTATTGTGGCTATGCCACCTTGGCAAATGACAATTCGTTATCGCACCGATAAGCGGGTGATAAAACCGCATTTTTGTCACTTTTTGAGCAATTAATCTACCGGGCTGATGGTTTTTTGATCAACCAGGATCACGTCAGCCTCTTCCTGCATGTGAATAAAAGGCTCAAGAATGGTGTTGCCCCGGACTTCCGCCTCAATGACATGCAAAAAAGTGTAGGCGCCGAGCAGCTTGCGGGCCAGGAAGATAAATTCCTTGGGCGGCACGTCAAAGTGCACGGACAAAGCATTGCGGCTGGCCCGGTTCATGATGCGATTGGGCAGATCGCTGTTGCCCCAGCAGTATTCCCCTTTGTCATTGAGTACTTCTGCCGGTGGCGGGTAGCGGTCCGGGTCCTGCAGCACCTCAATGGCTTCAAAGCACAACGAGCAGAAATCATCCAGCAGCCGGCGCGGCGCGCCACGAGCGAGAAAATCCAGGGCGTTGAGGGCGCGGACCAGGCGGTCGCCGTCGTGATGGAAGGAGGCACGAATCATTTCGCGGCCTGGGCCCAACACCTCGTTATCAAAATCCCGAATGGCGCCAAAATCCAGCAGCACGATCTGGTCATTCTCCGGGCTGTCCCCAAAGCGCAGCAGATAGTTGCCGAAATTCGGGTCGGTCTGCATCTTGTTCCATTCGAACACTTCCCGGCAGCACAGCTCCATGATGGCGCGACCGATAAAGTTGCGGCGCTCCTGGGACAGCTTCAGCACGGACGGGTCGGTGACGCTGATGCCGCGCTCGAAGGTCATGCACATGATGTTGTGGCTGGAATACTCCGTGACGATTTCTGGCACCACAAAACGGGTATCTTCGGCCAGCACGTGACGAAAATGGCGAGTGGTGTGGGCTTCAAGATCGTAATCCACTTCCCGCTGTAGCATTTCTCGCACTTCATCGAGCCACAGATTAAATTGCTCGGTCATCGGCACCAGCCGGCTCAGCTTGAGCAGACGAACCAGGGCCCGCATGTCCGAATCAATGGCATCGGCCACACCGGGGTACTGGATCTTGAGCACCAGCTCCTTGCCGTCGGATTTGCGAATTGCCTTGTGGACCTGGGCCAGAGAGGCGGCACCGAGTGGGGTCTCCTCAATCTCCAGCTCCGCCATTTTGACCTCGCCAAGCTCTCGCTTGAGGTGGCGCTCAATCGACGGCCACTCCAGGGCGGTGGTCTGGTTTTCCAGCGTATGCAGAGCGGTGGTCACTTCCTCAGGGAGGAAATGTTCGCCGAACAGGGCCATCATCTGGCCGATCTTGACCACAGACCCCTTGAGTCTACCCAGTTCATCCACCAGCTCCTGGGCACGGGCGGACAGGTTCTCCTTGCGGCGAGCCTCACGCTGATCCTTTGGGGTGAATATAGACCCGGCACTGGACGTCGCATACTTGGCGCCAGCCAGAAAGCCGGCCTTGGCCATGGAGAAGCGTCGCTCAACCGAGCCTGTCTTAACCCGTTTTACGGTTTTTCGTGTCATAGTCGCGAAGAAACTCCGTTTGCCATCCTGAACGCCGGTGGCATTCTAGCGGGTATTGGATTTCGGGTCATTGGCTGCACAGTAAGCCACTGTTGGATTTTGTCTATAATTCGGGAGAAAGACTGGCATGGGTAGAACCTGGGTGTTGTTGCGTGGCCTGGTTCGTGAGCAGAGGCACTGGGAAGATTTCCCCGAACAGTTTCAGGCCAGTGTGCCACAGGATCAGGTGGTGACGGTGGATTTGCCCGGGAATGGTCGTTTCTGGCAAGACCGGAGCCCCACGCGCGTTGCCGCGATGGTATCGCATCTTCGTGAACAGCTGGCCGTGCAGGGCCATCAAGGGCCCTACCATCTGGTGGCACTGTCCCTGGGGGGGATGGTTGCGGTGCAGTGGCTGTGTCAGGCGCCACGTGAAGTGGCCTTTGCGGGCCTGATTAACACCAGTGCCAGCCGTTACAGCCCGTTCTGGCGACGCCTGCGCCCGGGCAATTACCGGCGCCTGTTGAGCGATGCGGTGTTCAGTCGTGACCGGTTGCGCAAGGAAACCGCTATTCTGGAAATTACCTCCAATCTGCGCGAGCTGGCGTTCCTTCACCAGCTGGCAGCTAGCTGGGCGGACTATGCCCGTGAACAACCCGTATCGCTGCGTAATAGCCTCAGACAGCTGCTTGCTGCCATGCGTTTTCGTGCCCCGGCCGCATTGCCGGAAAGCGTGCCTGTGCTGATTATCAATGGGGCAGGGGACCGGCTTGTCAGCCCGGCTTGCTCGAAGGCTCTCTCGCAGGCCTGGGACCTACCCATCAAATCCCACCCCCAGGCGGGCCATGACCTTCCCCTGGATGCGCCTCAATGGTTGATTAACACGCTTATCGAAGGGGTAACAGATTTCACTGTTTAGTGTGTTGACCGTCTAGCCTTGGCGGCCTAGCGTTATTTTCAGAACTCACGAGTTCCGAGATAACAACAATCGCGAGGTAATGATGGCAACACCGCAGGAACTGATCCGCTTCGAGCGCGGCCCGCAAACTCCCCGTGAACGGGTCTGGTGGGATCGCTATTCCCATGAACGTCTGAATGCCTGGCGGCAGGTACAGGACCCGCTGGCAGATCGTTGCGCCGCGCAAATCAAATTCACGCGGCCTTCCGGCCTGCTGGATGAGGTGGAAAAGCGGGCCAGGGAAGAGGGTGGGGATTTTCAGGCCTTTCTGGACCATTGCCACACGGTGCCATCGTGGGTTGATTTCGATGCCATGGAGTTGGGTCGGCGTATGTACCGCCGCAATGGCGCGCTGCAGGGCCTGGTGCTGATGTGTTCGAGCCTTGTGGAAGGCTACGCGCACAACAAGCCTTCCCAGGTGCTGGTAGCCACCGGTCGCCTGCAGAAAGATGTTTCCCGCAGAATTTACGAAACCGGGCAAATGCTCCACAACATCGTTGGCGACGACGGCATCCGGCCTGGAAGTCTGGGGCATCGAACCCTGATGGAAGTGCGGCTGCTTCACGCGGCAGTACGCCAGTTTCTTGCCAGCAACCCCCGTTGGGACAATGCCAAATACGACCTGCCAATCAACCAGGAGGACATGGCTGGCACCATCCTGGAGTTCGATTTCATGGTGGTCAGGGGTCTCAAGCGTCTTGGCCTGAAGATCAGTCGCCATGAGCATGAATCCATGCATTATTTCTGGCGTTATGCGGGTTACCTGCTTGGTGTCGACGAAGCATTGCTGACAACTACCCCGGAAGAACAGGAAATCCTCGCCATGCAGTTGACCTCACATCTGTATGAGCCCACTGCGGACAGCGAGTCCCTTGCCAAGGCACTATTGCGTGACATGGCCGGCAAGCCGCCGTTCAATTTTTCCTATGAGGTATGGCTCGGCTTCAGCCGTTATCTTATCGGTGACAAGGTGGCGGATGATCTCAACATCAACAGCAGTGTTCCGGCCGCCACAGCAGTGCGGGTAGTGAAAACCGCTGTCAGTGCCGCCAGTTTCGGGGTGCGGTTTCTGCCGGACCCGGCCAAGCGCGCCCTGGAAAACCTGAATCATCAACTGGGCCGACGAACACTGAAAGCCGGGCTGGGTGATAACCCGGCGCGGTGGGGCTTCAAGGCATTGGCCTGAAACATAAAAAAACCGGCAAAAGCCGGTTTTTTTATTGCCACAGTCGAGATCAGCCTTTGCGCGCCACCTGGTTCTCTCGTATCAGGCTCATGTAGTCCACCAGAATCTCACCGGTTTCCCGTACGTAGGGATCTTCATCGATGGATTCTTCATCACTTTCCGGGTCCAGCGCACGCTGTTCCTCCAGATCGCGCAGCTCCTTGATGCTGCTCAGCGGTTCTTCGCCTCGAGACTTGCGGCGGCTGTTCTCAATGGCAAGGCGTTGGCTGTCGAGCGCTTTCTGTGTTGCGGTGCGATTCTTCTCATTCAGTGACAGCTCAATCCGATTGCGATTTTCCTCGAGAAGCTTGCGCAGGGACTCCACGTAGACGAACTCCGGGTCCTTATCAATGCGGCTGGAGTGCTTTTCGCGCAGCTGAGGCAGGTAGGGGACAATATCGCTCACCCGCTGGTATTTGGCCGAGTCGATTTCATCCCAGGGCAGGGCATTAGGCAAGGAGCTTTCTCCCACCTCATCCTTGTCGATAAGAGAAGGCATATCCACGTCAGGCACGATGCCCAGGTTCTGGTTACTGGAACCGGAAACCCGGTAGAACTTGGCATTGGTCATTTTCAGCTTGCCGTGATTCAGATCCAGCAAGGTCTGTACCGTGCCTTTGCCGTAGGTCTGGTCGCCAACAATCAGGGCGCGGCCATAATCCTGCATGGCGCCGGCAAAAATCTCCGAGGCGGAAGCACTGAAGCGGTTGACCATTACAGCCATGGGGCCGGCATAGAGCACCCCGGGAAATTTGTCGCCTTCAATGCTGACGCGACCACTGGACTCGCGCACCTGTACGGTGGGGCCTCGATTGATAAACAGGCTGACCAGTTTGTTGACTTCCAGCAGGGATCCACCGC
>NZ_JBNPEC010000061.1:0-5041 GCF_051117345.1 Alcanivorax sp. | reverse complement strand
CTGCCCGAACTGGCCGGTGGCTCCGCCGATCTGGCCGGCTCCAACAACACCATCTGGAAAGGCTGTAAGCCGGTCACTGCCGAGGATGCCAGCGGCAACTACATTCATTACGGGGTGCGTGAATTCGCCATGACGGCGATGCAGAACGGTCTGTGTCTGCACGGTGGTCTGCGTCCCTACGGCGGCACCTTCCTGGTGTTCATGGAATACGCACGCAATGCCGTGCGCATGGCCGCGCTGATGCACCAGCCCAACATTCTGGTCTACACCCACGATTCCATCGGTCTGGGTGAAGATGGCCCCACCCACCAGCCCATCGAGCAAATGGCCAACCTGCGCCTGACGCCGAACATGCGTACCTGGCGTCCCTGCGACACGGTGGAATCTGCGGTGTCCTGGAAGAAAGCCATTGTCCGCCAGGACGGTCCTTCCGCGCTGATCTTCTCCCGCCAGGGGCTGCCCTGCATGGAGCGTGGTGACGCACAGCTGGCCGAGATCGAAAAAGGCGGCTACACCCTGCTGCAGACCGGTGAAGGCACCCCGGACGCCATCATCATTGCCACCGGTTCCGAAGTGGAGCTGGCGGTGAATGCGGCCAAGGCCCTGACCGGCAAGAATGTGCGTGTGGTGTCCATGCCCTGCGTGGAAGAGTTTCTGGCCCAGGATCGCGATTATCAGGAAAGCGTGCTGCCTTCTGCCGTGCGTGCCCGGGTAGCGGTGGAAGCCGCCATCGCTGATTACTGGTACCGCTTTGTGGGTCTGGACGGCAAGGTGGTGGGTATGAATAGCTTCGGCGCCTCGGCCCCTGCTGGCGATCTGTTCAAGCACTTCAATATCACTGCCGAGGCAGTGCAGCAGGCCGTGGAGAGCCTGCTCTAAGTGAAAGTCGCGATTAACGGCTACGGCCGTATCGGGCGCTCCTTTGTCCGTGCCCTGGCCGAGCGCGAAGGCGCCGGCTGGCGGGCACCGTTTACCCTGGCGGCGATCAATGACAAGGGGCGCCCGGAAGACCTGCTTTACCTGACCCGCTATGACACCACCCACGGTCGTCTGGCGGAACCGGCGGAGCTGCTTGAAGGCATGCTGCGTATCGGTAACCAGGCTCCCCGGCTGCTGCAACAGCCGAAGCCGGAACAGCTGCCCTGGGCCGAGATGGGCGTGGATCTGGTGCTGGAATGCTCCGGCCATTTTCGCAGCCATGCCGGCGCCTCGCGGCATCTGACTGCCGGAGCCAAACGGGTCATTATCGGCGCGGTGCCGTTTGATCAGGCCGATCAGATCGTGGTGCATGGCGTGAACCATGAGGATGTGCGTGACGACAGTAAGGTGTTGTCGGCGGCATCCTGTACCACCCACTGTATTGCACCGCTACTGACCCGGCTGGATCAGGCTTATGGCATCCGCCAGGTGCTGATGAAGGAGATCCACTCCTACACCTCGGACCAGACCCTGCTGGACCATGTTCATCGGGATCCCCGTCGGGGCCGGGCCGGGGCACAGAACATCGTGCCCACCACCAGTAGTGCCATCGGGGCGGTACAACAGGTGTTGCCGCAACTGGCGGGCAAGATAAGCGGTCATTCCATCCGTGTGCCCACCTTGAATGTGGCCATGGTGGAGCTGACCCTGATGCTGGAGCATACCCCGGACAGTGGCAGCCTGAACCAGTGGTTGCAGCAGCAATCGAAAGAAGCCAGCGCGCTGATTGGTTACAATGATGCGCCGCTGGTGAGCGTGGATTTCAACCACCGGCCGGAATCTGCCATCGTCGATGCCACCCAGACCCGGGTGCAGGGCGAGATGGTGCAGGTGGTGGCCTGGTACGACAACGAATGGGGCTATGCGAACCGACTGCTCGACTGGGTGGCGACGCTGGCTGAATCACATCAAGCTTGAACGAATGGATGCACCCGAGCGGGTGGCCGTGAATGAGGTAAGTACGACATGAACTTCAAACGCATGACCGACCTGGATCTGGCAGGCAAGCGTGTTCTTATCCGTGAAGACCTGAACGTGCCGGTGAAAGATGGCAAGGTCACCAGCGACGCGCGTATCCGCGCCTCCCTGCCCACCATCGAGCACGCCCTCAAGGCCGGTGCCAAAGTGATGCTGATGTCGCATCTGGGGCGTCCTACCGAAGGCGAGTACGCCGAGGAATTCTCCCTGCAGCCGGTGGCTGATCATCTGGGCAAGCTGCTGGATCGTGACGTGCCGCTGGTAAAGGACTGGCTGGATGGCGTCGACGTGGCAGAAGGCCAGGTAGTGTTGTGCGAGAACGTCCGCTTCAACAAGGGCGAGAAAAAAGATGACGAGGCGCTGTCACAAAAGATGGCAGCCCTGTGTGATATCTATGTCATGGATGCCTTCGGCACTGCTCACCGGGCTCAGGCGTCTACCCATGGTGTGGGCAAGTTTGCTCCGGTAGCCTGTGCCGGGCCGCTGCTGGCCAATGAACTGGACGCCCTGGGCAAGGCCCTGAACGCACCGGAAAAACCGCTGGTGGCGATTGTCGGTGGTTCCAAGGTATCCACCAAGCTGGAAGTGCTGGAATCCCTGTCCGATGTGGTTGACCAGCTGGTAGTGGGCGGTGGTATCGCCAACACCTTCCTGGCAGCGGCTGGCCACCCGGTGGGCAAGTCCCTTTATGAGAAGGATCTGATTCCGGCGGCGAAGAAAATTGCCGAGAAGGTGCATATCCCGATCCCGGTGGATGTGGTTACCGCCAAGGAATTTGCCGAATCCGCTGAAGCGACTGCCAAGAAAGTGGCAGATGTGGCCGACGATGACCTGATTCTGGATATCGGCCCGCAGACCGCCCACATCGTCGCGGCGCTGATGAAGGAAGCCAAGACCATTATCTGGAACGGCCCGCTGGGCGTGTTCGAGTTCGACCAGTTCGGCGAGGGCACCAAGGAAATGGCCGAGGCCATCGCTGATTCCGATGCCTTCTCCATTGCCGGTGGTGGTGACACCCTGGCAGCAGTGGATAAATACGGAATCACTGACCGCATCAGCTATATCTCAACTGGTGGCGGTGCCTTCCTGGAATTCGTGGAAGGCAAAGTGTTGCCGGCGGTAGCGATGCTGGAAGCGCGGGCGAAAGACTGAAGAGAGGTCGCCACGGCGGCCTTTGCAATGACTGAACAGGAAACGGGCAGCATCGCTGCCCACGGAACCGAAGGGGAAACACAATGGCACTCGTAAGCATGCGACAGTTGCTGGATCACGCCGCCGAATATGGCTATGGCGTACCGGCCTTTAACGTCAATAACGTGGAACAGATGCGCGCCATCATGGAAGCCGCGGACCAGACCAATTCCCCGGTAATTGTGCAGGCCTCCGCCGGCGCCCGGAAATATGCCGGTGCCCCTTTCCTGCGTCATCTGATTCTGGCAGCCACCGAAGAGTTTCCGCATATCCCGGTGGTGATGCACCAGGACCACGGCACCAGCCCCTCCGTGTGCCAGCGCTCCATTCAGCTGGGGTTCTCCTCAGTGATGATGGACGGCTCACTGGGAGAAGATGGCAAGACGCCGATGGACTATGACTACAACGTGCGCGTGACCCAGGACGCGGTGGCCATGGCCCACGCCTGTGGTGTTTCTGTGGAAGGCGAGCTGGGTTGTCTGGGTTCCCTGGAAACTGGTCAGGCCGGTGAAGAAGACGGTATCGGTGCCGAAGGGACCCTGAGCCACGATCAGATGCTCACCGACCCGGAAGAAGCGGCGGACTTCGTCAAGCAAACCAAGGTGGATGCCCTGGCGATCGCCATTGGTACCAGCCACGGTGCCTACAAGTTCACCCGTCCGCCCACCGGTGACATCCTGGCCATCGAGCAGATCAAGGCCATTCACAAGCGTATCCCGGATACCCACCTGGTAATGCACGGCTCCTCCTCCGTACCGCAGGACTGGCTGGCCATCATCAACGAGTATGGTGGCGAGATTGCCGAGACCTACGGGGTGCCGGTGGAAGAGATTCAGGAAGGCATCAAGCACGGCGTGCGCAAGGTGAACATCGATACCGATCTGCGCCTGGCGTCGACCGGTGCGATTCGTCGTTTCCTGGCCCATAACCCGGCCGAGTTCGACCCGCGCAAATACCTGAAAGAATCCATCACCGCCATGCGTGATATCTGTATTGACCGTTACGAAGCCTTTGGCACCGCCGGCAATGCAGACAAGATCAAGCCGATCAGCCTGGAAAGCATGTTCATGCGCTACGAAGCCGGCGAGCTGGATCCGCGCGTCAAGTAATCCAGTGCGGCAAAACAGCACCGGTATAACAACAAGGCCCCGCAATGCGGGGCCTTGTTGTGTCTGGCGTGGTTATTTCTGACGGGAGGCTTGGATCCTGACATCGTCAGCGCCGCTGAGGATCAGTTGCCCGTCCTCGCTGATATCGGCCTGGTTCACGCCTTCCAGGGCATCCAGAAACTGCTGCTCCAGTTTCATCAACGGTTGTGGGCAGGCCATCATGGTGACGCCACCGGTTTTCACCGTGAAATTGTCATCCTCCAGCGTATAGCTGGCCATGTAATTGTTGCAGGCGGCTTTGCCTGCCAGTCGACCGGGTTCGTGGAAGTTCAGGGTAACCAGCGCGTCGCCCACCTCTGAACCATTGAGAGTGTTGACTTGCCAGGCGCTGCCCTGAAGTTGCTCGGTGATGACCATGGCAGTGGTTCCTGCGGGATGGTTGCTACAGGCGGCAAGGGCCACGGCGGCGCCTGCCAGCAGGGATAGTTTCAGTGGTTGCATATCGGGTCCTTCTCGATGACGCGGTATTGAGGCTCTTTAGTCCCCGATAGGGTGCAATAGTTTCCCCGGGCAGGTAAGGAGCCTCTGAATAACTCCTTGCATACTCAGCGTGGCCTGAAGGGTGCAGCTGTTGTGTTTTGTCGCGACGGGCAGGGTGGTTCCCTTTCCTAGCGACAAAGCGCAGCAGATGTGCCCTTCAGGCCGCGCCCTCCGGGTCTTCCAGGCTGGCCCGCACTCGTTGTTGCAATGTCTCGATGGGTGGACACACACCTTAGCATTGCGCC